>JBAXUC010000130.1:0-4078 GCA_037129855.1 Actinomycetota bacterium
CCGTGCCAGATTGGGTTACGAATCTCCTCTAACCACGGAGCAATCACAAGGTCCATCTGTAAAGAATCAAGTATCGGAGATGCTGTTTGTTGTGTTCGAACAAGTGGGGACACGAACACCTCATCGAAATGTTCAGTCGATGCCCATTTGCCCAACAAGGCCGCTTGTTCGTGACCACGTTGTGTCAACGGAGGATTGTCGACATTCAATTTGTCACGGACCCACTCAGGCTCCGCATGACGAACAAACACAATCTCCATCTACTGCATTGTAGAGGGTGACGACATCTTCATGTCACTATTGATTCGGAACTGTAAAGATGATTCCGCAAGAGTCAAATGCGCGCTGAAACTGACTCTGATATTGCGCGTTATTGGCATTAGCCCCGCTGACATCGTAAATGCCCGACAACGATGTACCTAAGCAGGAAGCTTCAACATCTGAAACGGTAAGACCGAACTGTGTTGCCACCATCTTTCCGATCACAGACAATTCAGATGAATCATTCACGGTGTTCATCGTTGGGTCTGTTGCTGTCGGACTCTGAATCGGATTCATGGGCAGCGTAACTTCAGCCTCATTAGGCGGCGAGATAGTCGATGGCATGCCACATCGGGACACAATCGCTGCTTCGACTGCGTTTGCATCACGAAGAGTCGCTTCTGAACCAAGGTCTACAGCGGCTGTAAGAGCTTCTGAAATATCCAACGCTCTATTGACATCCCAGTTAACAGTTTCCATCACCGAGATAAAGACGGAGACCTTCTTGGCGATTGCTGTCGCTTCGGTAGACACTGACTCACTTGATACTGCATTGACAGCCCTCTCGTACACAGAATTTGATTGTGTGCGTAATTGGGAATAGCGGTCTTCTGAGAAATTATCTAAACCTTGTGAGAAGCCTGCAACATAATCTGAAATGGAACTACTCGAACTGCACACGGAATCAGAATTATTTGAGCAAGAACCGATAATTCCCAGTAATCCAAATGCCAGTACGACCGGCCAGGAGGTAAAAGTCCGATAACGCAATAACACTTGGCTATTCTGCCAGCACTGCGCAACGGAAAGCAGCCATCTAGAGTTCCAGCATGAACAAGATTGACGCAACAATGGCGATTTTGCGTATTTCGATGGGAACATCAATTGCGTATCACGGAATCAATAAGGCGAGAGGTATCGCTGGGACCACCTCTTGGTTTTCAAGCATCGGAATGAAATGGGCGAAACAACAAGCCGTGATTGCTGCGTCTGTAGAAATACTCGCTGGCGTCGGGTTAACCCTCGGTCTAGCAACTCCCCTGACCTGTGTTGCAGTTATTGCGCTCATGACAGTAGCCATAATCACAGTCCACGCCCGTGTCGGCTACTTCATCTTCTTGCCGAACGGAGGTTGGGAATACTGCGCGTCGATCATTGCTGTGGCAACAGCAGTCGCAGTGACCGGCCCAGGATCATTCTCTATTGACAGCGCATGGAACATCAACCAGTCACTCGGAGTTTTTGCACTACCTATGGGTGTGGCGTGTGCAGTGTGTCATTTGACGCTCTGCTGGCGACCGCAAATAAAGACTCATACGGCGTAGCATTCAACTCGTGTTTCTTCGCCGATTTACTCGCATTCTTCTCACCGCCATTTGCGTTGTTATTGCAGGCATGTGGGTCTATGCATTCGGATTCGCGCCTCGAGAGAGTTTCAACAAAATCAACGACTCAGCGTGGCAAGTTCGATCCCAAGCCCATTGCAAAGCAGCAGAAGATATTCGGTTCTCGTTTCAAGATCTAACACCCATGAAAGCCAATGATCCTACTGCGCTTAAAGCAAAGGCCAAATTAGTGGATGCAGCTACTGATGCACTGGAAGCCGCCATCAATTTGATCGCGGCTGATAAACCAGACGACGCCAAAGGACAAGAGTTGGTGCCGAAATGGATTGCTGATTACCGCACGTACATCTCAGATCGTCGAAAATTTGCGAAGGCTCTACAGAGTGCAACTACTCGTCCATTCTTTGCCGAAAGTGAAGTCGAAGGTGTGCCCATCAGCGAACGGATCAGTAAGTTTGCGCGCGAGAACGACATGAAGACATGTCAAACTCCATATGACTTGTCTGTCTAGTTGACAGTCACCCAACCCAATACGGTGTCATATCGCCGCACGACACGTGCTGGTGAACCAACTGCAACGCAGAAGTCAGGAATATCGTGCGTCACCACAGCATTCGCGCCAATCACCACATGTTTTCCGATTGTGACCCCGGGCAGCACAACTGCTCCGTGTCCCAGCCATGAGCCATCTCCGATTACAACAGCGCGTTCTGGTTGTGACTGTTGCGAAATAGGTCGAGAAACATCTTCATACCCATGATTCTGATCAGTGATGTACACGTGGTGTCCGGTCCAGACGTCATTTCCAATCGTGATCGAATAATGTCCAACAATGCCACTGCCTCGGCCTATGAGACAGCGGTCCCCAATCGATACGACAATTGCTGAAATGCATTTCTGGCCCGGCACCATTCCTGCTGACAAAGCAACATCAGGCCCAATCAAAGTGTCATGACCAATGGAGATGTATTCCTCATTAAAGATCGTGGTCGGCTTCCACATAATCATGCTGCGATCACCGAATGCAGCAAAGCGTTTTCCCCTCGAATCTGTTGCACTCGTTGAAGCCCAGAACGACAGTCGCCTGTTTAGGTCAACAAAAATACGACCCGCTAACTGTTTGAACATAGTGCACACGCTAGTGAACTGGCCGCTAACCACAGGTACCGTATTGCCATGCAGAATCAGCTTCACACCATTGCAACTGACCGTGGAACCCTTACCGGACTCATCTCGCCGAATGGGAGTTGTGAATTTCTTGGCATCCCCTTTGCTACCGCGGATCGATTAGAAAATCCAGTGGACATCTCTTCTTGGGATGACAACTATCAGGCAACCGGGTACGGCCCTATTTGCCCGCAGACTCCCGGAATGCTCGAGATGGCTCTCAATATGGATGCATCACAAATGAAAGAAGATTGCCTCAACCTCAATGTATTTACGCCAAGTACTCCTACAGAGGGAATGGCACTTCCAGTTTTGGTTTGGATTCACGGCGGTGCTTATACAAATGGGGCCGGCTCGGTCGCTTGGTATCACGGGGCATCTTTGGCGTCACGGGAAACAATTGTTGTAACCATTAACTATCGCCTCGGGCCATTAGGTTTCCTCGGAGACGGCAACTACGGAACACTCGACATGTTGTCCGCATTGCGTTGGGTACAGCGCAACATCTCAGTGTTCGGAGGCAATAGCAATAACGTCACGATTTTTGGGCAATCAGCCGGAGGTTCAGCAGTGGTTTCCCTACTTGCTAGTCCAGAAATTGACGGATTAGCACATAAGGCCTGGGCCATGAGCCCGTCGATCGGACAACTTCGCGACAAACCACGTGCCATTGAATTGGAAAAACAATTTGTAGCACTCGCGGGATTCAAGACTCTAGCCGACGTTAAATCGATGTCAGTTGAGGACATCCTTGCCACACAACAAACACAAATGACATCGCCTACTAAGGCTTTTGATTTCTACTCACCAACCGCAGGAGGAGCATCTCTCTCCACTGACATACTCGGCGCTGCAGCTCGTTCGGCGATTCCACTTGTTATCGGCACAAACCGAGACGAAAACAAGTTGTGGTCCACTTTCGATGAATCCATCATTAATGCTGACCTAGCTCGATGGGAGGAGTACACGGAAGAGATATTTGGAGCACGCGCGCAACAAGCTCAAGATACATACAGAGCACTTCGCCCAGGCGAATCTGTAGGAGGCTTGATGTCGGCTGTCAGCACTGATACAGGATTTCGGCAACCAGCTCAGCGCTTATGTGAAAGTCGTGTTGTAAACGACACTCCAACTTGGATGTATTGGTTCACATGGCCATCGCCAGCGTTCGGCGGCGTCATCGGTTGTTGTCATGCTCTCGATATCCCGTTCGCTTTTGACAATCTTGACGCAGAGGGTGTTCAGATGATGACCGGAGAAGGCGTCGAGCGTGCCGCCATAGCCGACAGGTTTGCTTCAGAAAT
>JBAXUC010000131.1:0-4075 GCA_037129855.1 Actinomycetota bacterium
CTCCGGGGTCATTCTTGGTCATGAATTTGGTGGCTTGACTACAGATGGCACACTTGTGGCTGTTCGCCCCACCGGAGAATGCGGCTCGTGCCCACAATGCGACTCAGGATTCCCCCACACGTGCAAAGACGCTGCTGCCTCTCTTCATGGCACCTCTATTAATGGTGGTCTGGCGGAATTCGTGCGCGTGGAGCCTTCGCGCCTGGTGCCAGTGCCTGCCGGTACTGATCCGGCCACTGTTGGCCTTGTCGAACCTCTTGCAGTCGTTGTACATGGAATCAACCGCGTACCA
This sequence comes from Actinomycetota bacterium, assembly GCA_037129855.1. Taxonomy (GTDB): domain Bacteria; phylum Actinomycetota; class Acidimicrobiia; order Acidimicrobiales; family Ilumatobacteraceae; genus UBA2093. The sequence continues at coordinate 293 of JBAXUC010000131.1, forward strand.
CTGATATCGGGCATGTCTGCTCTTGTTGTGGGCTCAGGTTCTATTGGCCTTCTCACAGCAGCCGTGCTCGCCGATAGGGGCATCACAGTTGACATTGTGTGCCGCCACCCCCAGCAATGTGAAGCCGCCCAGAAGCTCGGAGTCAATGCAGTATCGAAGGCTGGCACGAACTACGACGTCTCGTTCGATGCCGTGTGCACACAAGAGTCTCTTGACATGTGTTTCAATGCCACACGTCCGCGCGGGAGCGTCGTTGAGTACGGAATGATTTGGAGCAGTATCCAACTCAAGAATCAGATGATGTTAAAAGAAATTTCTCTGGTGCCATCTATTTTTTACAGCCACAATCACGAACAGAACGACTTTGCAGATGCCGTCGACATGCTTGTTCGACATCCGGAACTAACGACAACACTTATTACTCATCGTTTTTCACTAGAAGAATCAGTTCGCGCATTCGAAGTTGCACACGATCGACAAGCCGGCGCAATCAAAGTACATATTTTTACGAACTTGTGAAATATTTTTTCTCAATCATTTGTGAAAATTATTTGGTTGGTGCACACAAGACAGAGACCGGTAAAGCCGATCTCACTTTTTCAATGCCTGTTGACACGTCTTCGACTTCACAAGCAAACGCAAAATTCCTCAAAGAGACTTGGGCAAAGTGCGGCATCACAGCCAATACGGTTGTTGAAGAAACAGCAGTCATTATCGCGAAAGCATTCAACGCTGCACCGAAAGTTGCATCTGGCGAGTACTACAACGCATACGACATGATTCCTATTCTTCTTTTCGAAGGAACAGACGTCACGTTCAACTTGCCGTTCGTTATCACTAACGCATTCCCTGCAACAAGCACAAGCCCAGTGAAGGCTCTCTTCCAGACCAGCGTTGGCGTTGTTTTGGGTCTGAACCATCACTCAGATACGAATGTCGACGCCTTGTTCTATGCAGGTGAAGCATCTCAATCTCGTGCAGGCGCAAAGACCAAGTACGCAGAAGGCACCGCCTACCTGCAGACCAATGGCTTCATGGGTAACGTCACACACACCTATTACACACTCTTCACCTCGAAGAAGTTGGCCGGAATCGGCGTGCTTCAATTGGTAAAGGGCAAGACTCAGCGCGTTGTCACCAACTGGGGCATCGACTGGACAGGCGTGTACAAGACGGCCTAATCGCCTCTTCATCACACCATCTTCAAAGGGGATGGGGGTTTCCGAAAGGATTACCCCCATCCCCTTTGTTATTGGCAGAACCAACCCCACCTCCGAACCCTCGGCGAGGAGATATTTGCCTAACGCAATGAATTTCCATCCTGTGTCTGGCGTCACCACTTCAATGGCTGATATGGTGGCTTTCGTCACATCAATACTGGTGTGCATATTTGGGGGGAACTCAATGACTCAAAGTCAGATCACTCGGTCACGTGTGATGCGTCGTATAGGGGTAGCAGTTGCGGCCACTATTGCGATCACCACAATGGCCTCAACCGGAAGTCAAGCGGCATCAAAGCCAAATGCTTCCAAATACGGCGGGGAAGTAAAGGTCGGTATCTTCGACACCTTCCCTGGTTTCTGTGTTGGTAACAACCCAGCTAACTCTTCACTCATGGCTACACGTACTGTGTACGAAACATTGTTTGAAAAAACTCGCGGAAACGACTACGTCGGACTGTTGGCAAAAAGCGCAGCAGCTTCAGCCGATTTAAAGACATGGACAATTACATTGCGTCCAGGTATCAAGTTTCACAACGGTGAAGTACTTGATGGTGCAGCATTGGTTACGAACTGGAAGAACACTTCGGGAACGAACTATGTCACTACATACTTGACAAAGGGCGCAGCAGCAGCAGGAGCAGCATATGCTCACACTCTTGGTACTGCAGTTCCATTCCAGTCAAACATCTTGTCGGCAGTCGTAGCCCCTACAGATCCTTTGGCCGTCATTTACACACTTGACCGTCCACAGAATGACTTCGAAGGAACTCTCTATGCATCTGGTCGTGGTTTCGTACGAGCTCCTGCTCAACTTGTTGACAAAACAACTTGTTCAGGTAACCCAATAGGAACCGGACCTTTCAAGATTGTTAGTTACACAACTGACGAAATGATCGTTGCAAAGAATGCCGAATATTGGCGCACAGATCCAAAGACTGGCGACAAACTGCCATATCTGGACAAGATCACATTCACTAACGTGAAAGAAGGCTCACAACGTGCAGCAGCAGTCCGCAAGGGCACAGTAGATGCAGCAATGTTCTCTGGCGCATCAGAAGGAACTTTCATTCAAGACCTTCGCAAGCGCAAGTCTGTTGTCACGGAGTACAAGTCACCTGCTGAGTACTACCCATCAACTTGGCTCAACCAAGGCAAGCCTGGATCTCCGTTCAAGAACATTCACGCTCGCAACGCAGTCCTTGCTTGTATCGACAAAGCCACTTGGGTCAAGGCCCGTACGAAGGGCGAAGGTGTTGTCTCGACATCACTTGTCGGACCAAACAGTGTCATGTACACAAAGAACGGCTTCCAGAAGTACGACCTTGCATTTGCGAAAGCAGAAGTTGAGTTGTACAAGCAAGAAACCGGTGCAACTTCACTGTCCTATACAGGTCCTTCTGATACCTCATCGACTTCTATCTCGAACTCCAAGTTCTTGCAGACCATGATGGCTGCGTGTGGGATCACCTATAACTTCGTCATTGAAGAAGGTGCTGTCATCATCGGTAAGGCGTTCAACCCTTCACCGACAGCGACTTCCTACTACAACGCATACGACGCAATTTCGATTCTTTTGTTCGAAGGAACAGACGTTACGTTCAACCTGCCATTCGTTCTTACCAATGCTTTTGCATCGGAAATTAAGAACGCATCGGGGACTGTAGTTTCGGCTGCTAGCAAGAACTTGACAGCTACCTTCTTCAGAGCTTCAATCGGATCGATTCTTGGTTTGAACCATCACTCGAATACGGATGTTGACCTCGCCTTCTATCAAGGAGAAGCAGCACAAAGTGCAGCTCTTGCGAAAGCGAAATTCCAAGAAGGAACGGCCGTCTTGCAGAAAAATGCAATCATGGGCGCAACTTTCTACTTCAGTTATGAACTGTTCGCAGGAAACAAACTGGGAGGAATCGGAACACTCAGTATTGAAAAAGGCAAGACACAACGTCTTGTCACAAACTGGGGTATCGACTGGACTGGTGTTTACAAAAAGTAATCACTTCTCTTAGAGAAACTTAAAAAAAGAGGCGGCGCCAATTAGGCGTCGCCTCTTTTTTTGTACTACAGTAAAATAATTCAAAGGGGGAATTTTGGACACCACGCGTCTGATTTTTAAGCGGTTCGTCGCTATGTGCACTGTCGTCATTATCGCGACATTCTTGCTGTCATTACTGATGAGACTTCTACCAGGAGATCCTGCTGCAGTACTCGTACCGAACGCACCGGACCAAGTCCGTGATGTCATTCGCCAAGAGACTGGACTCTCAAAAGGAATATTCGGTTACTACTGGCAATGGTTATCTGGAATGCTGACTGGAGACTTCGGCAAGTATTACCTCAACGGTGGTTATCGCTCTGTTGCGTCTGTGCTACAACGGTGCTTGCCTCCCTCGTTGTATCTCATCATGTACTCGCAGATCGTTGCACTAGTAATTGCAATTCCATTAGGCCTCACCTCTGCCTACAAAGAAGGTTCACGCTTCGACCGGATCACTAGCTCTGTTCTCTTCACCACAGTTTCGGTACCGGCGTTTGCTCTTGGCCTTATTCTGTCTCTTAT
>JBAXUC010000132.1:0-4021 GCA_037129855.1 Actinomycetota bacterium
GTAAAAGCCTTCGGAGTCATGACGTGGGTGGTGGTCATGTCGGACACGCAGGTATTGTACCTATGGCCGTAGTGCAAAATCCCCCATCCATCGGAGTCCCCATGCCCACAGCAACAATTGACCAAGTCATCGAGGCCCTTCGCCCCGTCGAAGACCCCGAATTACACCGCTCAATCGTTGACCTTGACATGGTGCACGACATTGCAGTCTCAAGCCAAGGTGTGTCTCTCACGATCACTTTGACCGTTGCCGGATGCCCGATGCGTAACGAAATTACGAACCTCGTGACTAATGCGTTGACCCCACTTGTCAATGGCGCAGGCGTCAGTATCAACTTTGGCGTCATGACCGATGAGCAACGACAGAAAGTGCGCACCATGCTGAATGGCACGCCAGGTGCCACTGCCGGTAGTAGCCCTGCTCATGGACATGCAGAAGGCCGAGCAGTGCCGTTTGCAGCAAAAGATTCCACTACTCGCGTGTTGTTGATTTCTTCAGGCAAGGGCGGCGTTGGAAAAAGCAGCGTCACAACAAACCTTGCAGTTGCACTTGCTGCTAGCGGTCACACAGTCGGAATTGTCGACGCAGATATTTACGGCTATTCCATTCCACGCATGCTCGGTGCAGAACGCGACCCTGTTGTCATTGACGGCATGTTGTTGCCTCCAGAGAACTACGGAGTTCGTTGCATTTCTATTGGTTATTTTGTGCCTGAAGGCGAAGCAGTCATTTGGCGCGGACCAATGTTGCACAAAGCGCTTGAACAATTTCTTACTGATGTGTTCTGGGATGAACCTGATTACTTGTTGATCGACATGCCACCAGGCACAGGCGACATTGCATTGAGCCTTAGCCAGTACTTGCCACGCGGAGAAGTGTTTGTTGTAACAACGCCACAAGAAGCTGCACAGAAAGTTGCACGCTTGTCTGCTGCGATGGCAAAGAAAGTCAACCTCACCGTTCGCGGAGTCATTGAGAACATGTCGTGGTTCACCGGTGACGATGGCAAGCGCTACGAACTGTTTGGTTCTGGCGGCGGTGCTGAACTTGCTGCTGAACTTGAGGTGCCACTTTTGGTCCAAATTCCTCTTGTCACGCAATTGCGCGAAGGGGGAGACGACGGTCATCCCATCGCTGCCATTGCTCCCGAGTCAGAGGCCGGGGCTGCTTTTCACGCATTAGCGGCCCAAATTGTGGCCATGAAGCCAAAGAAAATTTTCAGCGCAGGCCTGAAGATGGTCTGACCTGTACCGTGAAGGCGCCGGTCGCCCGCGATACGACAATTAGTAATCACCAAAAGTAGAAGCAGGACAACACAGTGGACATTCGCATTGGAATCACACAAGCCCCTCGTGAAATCGCCATCGAGGTAGAAGACAACGCAAAGGCTCGTGAGGCATTGAAGAAATCTGTAGATGCTGCACTGAAGGGTGAGTCAGCGACATTGTGGATCACTGATAAAAAGGGCAAAGACATTGCGGTTCCGTCAGCAAAAATTGCCTACGTTGAAATCGGATCAACCGATGCAGAACGTCGTATCGGCTTCGGCGATTAAGAAAGTCACCACCAGCGCAGGCTGGTAGGCAAGACTGGCACCCGGAAGGGATTGCCTATGACAACCATTGGTGAACTAGCTCGCCAGCACACAGACCTGTCGAAAGAACAGATTGGTCATCTCGTCAATTTGGCAAGCGAGTGGGGAATGCTCGCAGACGTGTGCTTTGCCGATCTACTGATGTATGTGCCCGTCGAGGGAGACAACTGGCTAGTACTGGCTCAGGTGCGCGCAGCGACCGGCCAGACCCTGTATTTGGCCGACTGGGTGGGATCACAGACGTCGAGCGTTGAACGGCCTCTCCTAGCGACCGCCACGAAGAGTGGGGTGTCCTGCGAAGGTGAGATCTTTATTCAAGGTGTTGTTGAAGATTGTCGGATGATGGCAATTCCAATCCAGTTTGAAGGTGAAGTGATTGCGGTGCTGACTCGCGAATGGTCGCAGCACACGGGTCGCCAGCCAGGCGAACTTGAGCGCACGTACTTAGAGATCTTTGACCGATTCGCAGAGATGATTGTGCGCGGTGCATTCCCATTCGTGGGCAGAGTGGCTGACTCAAGCGTTGCGCCTCGCGTCGGTGACGGCGCAATTGTTCTTGATGCTGATGCGCGAGTTCGCTATGCGTCTCCGAACGCCACATCTGCTTTGCACCGCGTAGGCATCAGTGCCAACGCCGTCGGTCAGACACTTTCTGAACTCGGTGTTATTGATTCGTCAGTTCGCCAGGCTTTCGAGCGCCAGGAACCAGTTGTTGAAGAATTTGAGCAAACGTCAGAAGTGACACTGCTCACCCGATGCATTCCAATCGTGGATGAAGTGGACGGAGAACCTGTTGTTACGGGAGCTGTGATGTTGCTACGTGATGTCAGTGAATTGCGCCGCCGCGACAGATTGTTGTTGTCAAAAGACGCCACCATTCGCGAGATTCATCACCGCGTGAAGAACAACTTGCAAACTATTTCGTCGTTGCTTCGTTTGCAGGCTCGTCGTCTTGAGTCTCCTGAAGCAAAAGCAGCAGTTGCAGAATCCGTGCGACGCATTCGCACAATCGCACTGGTACACGAAACGTTGTCTCGTGAACCAGGTGATGACGTGGCCTTTATTGAAATTGTGCGACCACTGTTGCGCCTCGTGGAAGAAAGTTTGCAATCACCGGAACGTCCGATGCGATTCATGGTCATTGGTGACGGCGGGCGACTAGCTGCCACGGTTGTGACTCCGTTATCGGTAGTGCTGACGGAGTTGCTACAGAATGCTGTTGATCACGGATTTCCCGAAGGCGATGGCGGTGGCAATGTGGCTGTGCGTCTTCAGGTTGAAGAATCTGAATTGCTGATCTCGGTCATCGATGACGGTCGTGGCATTCCTGCAGATTTCAAATTGGCAGATGCCAAAGGTCTTGGCTTGTCCATCGTGCGAACATTGGTCACCACAGAATTAGCGGGAACGATTGAAATGCGACCTGCACATGCCGAAGAGTTGGCAGAGGTTGAGTTTGTTCCGCGTGACGGAAATACCGGAACAGTGATTCTGTTGCGGGTGCCCTTACAGAGCGATTGATTTACAGCGCGCGCTGATTGCGAGCTTGTTGAGCGGCAGTGCGACGCATGTGTCGGCGCTCGTCTTCTGAGTTGCCTCCCCAGATGCCGGTGTCTTGATTTGTTTCAAGAGCAAACTCGAGACATTCAACAGTGACAGGACATTGGCAACAGACCGATTTGGCTTTGGCAATTTGCAACAAAGCTTGACCTGTCGTTCCTATGGGAAAGAACAGTTCGGGATCTGTATCTCGACAAGTGGCCTGATCACGCCATGTGTAATCGGCGCTTCCAAGAGCGAGAGATGACGCGAGGATCGACACGTCGGACTTCCTTTGTTTGGGGGCTAGGGCGCTAGGCGCGAAACGGGCTGGCAGCGAACTGCCGAGAGTGAACGCTACGAGCGAAGTTGCCAAGTGACAATGCAGAAAGCAAAGTTCTCAGGTTGTATTTTGAGAGTGGAAATATAATCCACCGAAGGCGTGAGCTATATGACACAGATTCAGGTAATAGCCCACAGGGGCGCCTCACGGGCGGAACGGGAGAACACCCTTGCGGCTTTTCGTCGTGCCGCCGTAATGGGCGCAAATGCGGTGGAACTTGATGTTCGTCGTACTAGCGATGGCGCAATGGCAGTGCATCACGATGCAGTGTTGCCAGATGGCCGAGCGATCTGTGAAATGACAGCGGTGGAACTTCCCGAACATGTGCCGCTACTTCCCGCGGCTCTTGATGCGTGTGATGGCATGTGGGTAAATATCGAAATCAAAAATCACCCGCTTGACGCTGATTTTGACCCAAGTGATTCCTTAGCGGCAACGATCGCCACCCATTTGGCTGAACGCGGAGAAGACCACCGCTGGCTAATTTCTGCATTCAACAGACAAACTGTTGATGCAATGCGTACATTGCGCCCCGAAGTGCGCAC
>JBAXUC010000133.1:0-3884 GCA_037129855.1 Actinomycetota bacterium
TGCTTACCCATCTCCATGTAGGTAAACGGGCAACGGTCGCCCCAAATGGTCAAGACAGGTTTCGTAAACGTGTTGAAGACTTCCCACGCGGCATCGCCCTTCTCGCGTTCTGAGTCATCGGCAGAAATCGGCACCAACATCGGAAAGCGGCGAGCACCGGCGGAAAACTCATGCGAGGGGAACGGGGCGTCATACGCGGCGAGTGATTCTGGCGATAGTTTCGACAAGCACCATCCCTGCACGATCTTCGACGGAATAAGTTCTTTCACTTCCTGGGCGTACATACGCCATGCAAGGAAATAAAACGCGGGGCCAGCTTCGACAAGCGCATGAACTTTGTCAGCATTGATGCTGTCATCATCATTTACGGTTGCACGCCAATCCATATTCATCATGTCTTTCATGATCTGAGGATCAAACGGTTGTTGTGCAGTAATGAACGGCACTGCAGGCCCCGAACGAGGTAGCCCGGTGTTTGAAAACACAACACGAGCGAAACGATCAGGAATTTCTGAAATGACTCGACCACCAACAAGCCCGCCCCAGTCCTGACCAAAGAAGGTGGCGTTTTGAAGATTCAACTTCTCGACAAGCTCACGCACCCAAGCAACATGGTTGCTATATGTGTATGCCAGTTCATCTGTCGGTTTATCTGAACGACCAAAACCAATGAGGTCGGGAATAATGACGCGGTAACCAGCAGCAACAAGTGGTGTCACCATCTTGTGATACAGGTACCCCCACATTGGTTCACCGTGCAGCAAGAACATTGTTTCTTTTGCATCATGCGGACCAGCATCCACATATGCCATTTGCAGTCCGGCACCCACTGTGACTTCATGAACGGGCCAGTCATACCCCACCACATTTTTGAAACAGGATTCAGGAGTACGTACGACCTCTCCAACAGTGGGAACAGTACGACGTTCAGGCAAGCTCATGGCCAAATTGTAGAAGCACCTGCCTCACCGTGATTCACCACGGGATAACACATACCATTCAGATGGTTTTAGCGGCCAGTGACGACGAGTTCACCATCCGCTACATCAACAGCAATCACACCATCTTCGCTAACGCGACCTTCCAAAATGATGATGGCAGCTCTGTCTGCAATCTCCCGCTGAATAAGGCGCTTCAAGGGTCGAGCACCAAATGATGCATCGAATCCACGAGTACCGAGCCAAATGCGAGCAGCGGGTGATACTTTCAAAAGCAATCTGCGCTCGGCCATGCGCTGCACCAGATGCTCAAGTTGAATACCCACGATGTGGCTGAGATCGTCTTCAGTTAATGAACGGAACCTGACAATTTCATCAATACGGTTTACGAATTCTGGGCGGAAGTAGTCAATTGGTTCACCGGGCAAGTTGCTTGTCATGATCAACACAACGTTGGTGAAGTCAACAGTGCGGCCTTGGCCGTCAGTAAGTCGACCATCGTCAAGTACCTGCAACAAAATGTTGAACACATCAGGATGTGCCTTCTCCACTTCATCTAACAACACAACGCTGTAGGGACGACGACGAACAAGTTCAGTGAGTTGCCCACCTTCGTCGTACCCGACGTAGCCAGGGGGCGCACCAATAAGGCGCGACACGGAATGCTTTTCCATGTACTCGCCCATATCAATACGAACCATTGCCTTTTCATCATCAAACAAGTACTCAGCTAGTGCCCGCGCAAGTTCTGTTTTGCCGACTCCGGTTGGACCGAGAAACATGAACGAGCCGATTGGTTTATCCGGATCTGACAAACCAGCACGGCTACGGCGAATGGCATTAGCCACTGCAGTCACTGCATCATCTTGACCAATGACACGCTTATGTAATTGATCTTCAAGATGGACCAGTTTCGCCATCTCGCCTTCCAGCAATTTGCTGACTGGCACTCCGGTCCACTTCGATACAACTTCGGCAATGTCTTCAGCGTCAACTTCTTCTTTCAACATTCGTTCAGTTGATTGCAGTTGATCAAGATGCTGTGTTGCATCATTGATACGGCGCTCAAGTTCTGGGATACGACCATATTGAATTTCAGAAGCTTTTGTGAGATCAGTTTCTCTTTCAACAGTAGAACGTAGTGTTTCGAGTTCTTCCTTCAATGTACGAATGGCAGAAATTGCTGAACGTTCAGCATCCCAATGCCCCTTCATAACATCAGCTTCGGCCTGCAACGAACCAAGTTCTTCCACAAGAGTGCTCAAGCGATCACGCGATGCAGAATCAGTTTCCTTATCAAGCGCCACTTTCTCGATTTCTAATTGCAAAATGCGGCGTTGCACAATGTCAATCTCTGTGGGCAGCGAGTCAATCTCAATACGCAGCTTGCTTGCCGCTTCGTCCATAAGGTCGATTGCTTTGTCTGGCAGGAACCGATTTGTGAGATAACGATTCGATAACACAGCTGCGCTGACTAAAGCAGAGTCTTGAATTCGCACACCATGATGCACTTCATAGCGTTCTTTCAAACCGCGCAAGATTGCAATGGTGTCGGCAACTGTTGGTTCACCGACATATACCTGTTGAAAGCGACGCTCGAGAGCTGGGTCTTTCTCTACATATTTACGATATTCATCAAGAGTGGTGGCGCCAATCATGCGCAGTTCTCCACGCGCGAGCATGGGCTTGATCATGTTGCCCGCATCCATTGCGCCTTCAGCACCGCCAGCACCGACCATTGTGTGCAATTCATCGACAAACGTGATTACTTCACCTTCGGCATCAGTGATTTCCTTGAGGACAGCTTTGAGCCGCTCTTCAAATTCGCCACGATATTTAGCGCCGGCTACCAACGAACTGATGTCAAGAGAGATCAACCGTTTCCCTTTCAGGCCTTCTGGTACGTCTCCATCGGCAATACGACGGGCAAGCCCATCAACAATGGCGGTCTTACCAACACCTGGTTCACCAATTAATACAGGGTTGTTCTTCGTACGGCGGGAAAGCACCTGGATCACTCGACGAATTTCTTCATCGCGACCAATGACTGGGTCTATCTTTCCGTCTCGTGCTCGAGCTGTGAGATCAATGCCGTATTTCGCTAATGCTGCAAACTGTGATTCAGGATCTGGTGACGTGACTCGGTGTGAACCACGTACCTCTTTCAAGGCCTGCAACATTTCTTCGCTGCCAATGCCAATGCGTTGATTCATTGCAAGGACGAGGTGCTCAACAGATACGTAGTCGTCCTTAAGGTCTTTGCGAGCTGAGTCTGCATTTGTCAGAACATTTGCAAGCTCGCGATTCATGCGCGGTTCTGCCCCGCCTGTCGCACGTGGGAGTTTGGCTACAAAGTCATCTGCCTTCGATTGCACCATTCCTGGCGCAATACCTAGCTTCTGTAAAAACGCAGGAACAATAGTGTCGGTTTGTCCGACCACTGCACTGAGTACGTGATCAACCGTGACTTCGGGATTACCCAGAGTTCTTGCAGAATCGCTTGCCGCCGCAATCGCCTCTTGAGTCCTCGTAGTCCATTTCTTTGGGTCGATAGCCATAGTGGTGTTTCCTTATCGGTCCGGGTCAAAGATGCTGGGGCGCTCACCGAAGCGGGCCATTGCTTGTCGTAGCGGAACAAGGTTGCTGCGACCGCGTGATTCAATTTCTGTGATGGCATGCATCAGGCCTTGACGCAGTTGTTCCACTTCGCTGCGCAGTCGCACTACCTCTGCTTCCAAGGTCATGACATGACGAATGCCTTCTAGGTTCATACTCGTAGCTGCAAGTTCTGTTATGCGCAAGAGTCGAGCAATATCTGCATCGCTGTATCGACGATTACCGCCAGTTGTTCGTGCTGGGGTTAACAAGCCACGGCGTTCATAGATTCGCAAGGTCTGTGGGTGCATACCCGCAAGTTCTGCAGCCACCGAGATGACATAAAGGGCG
>JBAXUC010000134.1:0-3836 GCA_037129855.1 Actinomycetota bacterium
CGCTCATGTGGCCACGGCCATGCGGAAAGGTCTGTCACTACATGCACAAGGACTAACGCTATCTCGCTTGAAAGACCACAGTGGGTTTGGCGATTCGCTCAAGCCACACTTCAAACACTCCGACAAGTTCGCCAGTGCTATCCACTGCCGCCCATGGTCCGTCGCCGTCCCACGCAATTCGCGTGCGGCCAAAATGGCAATCAGTCACTTCGGAATCATCAAGTACTTGCACTTCTAGATGCCGCACAGCCTCGCGAATTGGCAACAGTGTTGGTTCTGGAATCGTGGTTGCTTCATCAACTGAAAATGGCCCAACCGAAAAACGTCGCAAGGTACGAATATGTGCGCCGCCACCAAGTGCGGTCCCTAGGTCTGCGCCAAGAGAACGAATATACGTTCCAGCTCCACTACGAACTGTTGCTCGAATCACCATCGGGTTATCTGTTGCCTCAACTTCGAATGAATGAACCGTGATGGGCCGCGCAGGACGTTCCACTTCGATTCCCTCTCGAGCCAATTTGTGCAACCGCACTCCGTCAACCCGTAATGCAGACACCATCGGAGGCACTTGCATAATCTCGCCAAGGAATTGTTCAGCGATGATTCGACGAACATCTTCCAAGTTGGGCGGAGTCATTTCATGAGTCGCAGTAATTGCGCCAGAGTCGTCTAACGAATCAGTCTCAACACCAAAAACAATCTCGCACGAATACGTTTTGTCCATGTCGGCCATGAACCGGAAAAGTCGGGTGGCATTACCGACTCCGACAACAAGCAATCCTGTTGCATCAGGGTCAAGAGTGCCAGCATGGCCGATTCGTTTTTCACCGAAGTGGGCCCGCAACTTGTACACCACGTCATGACTGGTGAGACCTGCCGGCTTATCAATGAGGACTAGCCCATGAGCCGTAGACGGCTTTTTGCGGGCCATGCCTTACTCGGTGTCGTCGCTTGACGAGATGGGAGACGTATCAGGCTGCTTGCGCAACAATTCTTCGATACGAGCTGCGCTACGAATTACTTCGTCTGGTCGAAAGGACAAGATTGGGGTTTTCCGTGCATGCATTTGTCGGTTGATGGATGCCTGCATACGAGGACGGAACTCATTCAGAGCTTCAACAACTCCTTCATCGCCCTCTTCGCCGAACATTGAATCGAAGTACACGATTGCCCTGTTCATTTCAGAGTCCACATCAATAGCGGTGATTGTCACTAGATCCAGGCGCTCGTCATCAATAAGGGTTAATTCGTCGGCAATGACTTCTCGAAGGACCTCAGACAATCGGGCGGTGCGGGGGTACCCCTTTGAGGAGCCTCCCTTGGACTTACGTTTTCCCGGCCTTGGGCGCTGATTCGACACGACCTATACGATAGGTGCTTCAATGAGTGACACCACGACGCCGTCCAATTCACGCACATCCTCAGTGCCTCCCTTTCGCTACTCTGCCCACCTTGCAGCAGAACTAGAAGCACGCTGGCAAGACTCATGGGACCAGAACGGCACATTTGAGGCACCAAACCCAGCTGGCCCACTCGGTGATCCAGCAAAAGTCGCTGGGCGAGAAAAACTTTTTATTCTCGACATGTTCCCGTACCCATCTGGCGCCGGATTGCACGTAGGGCATCCACTCGGATACATCGGCACAGATGTGTTTGCTCGGTACAAACGAATGAAGGGCTTCAACGTTCTGCACGCGCTCGGATACGACAGTTTTGGTCTTCCAGCAGAACAACACGCCATCACCACTGGTATTCATCCCCGTGTAAACACCGAGTCAAACATTGTCAACATGCGCCGCCAATTGCGTCGTCTTGGACTTGGCCATGATCCACGTCGCAGTATCAGCACCACAGATGAAGAGTTCTACAAGTGGACCCAATGGATCTTCTTGCAAATTCACGGTTCATGGTGTGATCCATCAACGGGTCGCGCTCGTCGTATCGAAGAACTTGTTGACGAATTCGAAACTGGCGTTCGCGCCACCCCTACCGGCGCAGCATGGGCTTCTCTTTCTTCTGGCGAGAAACACGACATTCTTGATTCATACCGTCTTGTATATCTGTCTGACGCGCCTGTGAACTGGTGTCCAGGTCTCGGAACTATCTTGGCGAACGAAGAAGTCACAGCCGAAGGTCGCAGCGACATTGGCAACTACCCCGTATTCAAACGCAATATGCGTCAATGGGTCATGCGCATCACTGCGTACGCAGATCGATTGATCTCTGACCTTGACCGTCTTGACTGGCCAGAGCCAATTAAGTTGATGCAACGCAACTGGATCGGCCGCAGCGAAGGTGCTCGTGTCACGTTCACAACTTCTGGCGGCCCCATTGAAGTGTTCACTACGCGCCCAGACACATTGTTTGGTGCCACATTCTTGGTGCTGTCACCTGAACACCCACTTGTTGACACTCTGACAACCGCGTCACAGAAATCTGCTGTTGTTGCGTATCAAGCTGAAGCAACTGCGAAGCAAGACAACGAACGTCAAGACGATTCAAAACAAAAGACTGGTGTTTTCACTGGCGCAACTGCCACCAACCCAGTGTCTGGCAAAGACATTCCTATCTACATCGCCGATTACGTTCTCATGGGTTACGGAACAGGCGCCATCATGGCTGTTCCCGCCGGCGACCAACGCGACTTTGATTTCGCGCGCACATACGACTTGCCCATCACTGCAATTCAGATGCCGCCAGTTGCGTGGTTTGATCAGTTGGCAATCACTTCATCTGCAGATTGCTCAACATGGCCGAGCGCTTTTGTTGGCGACGGCGTCTACATCAACTCCGAAAATGGTTCTCTCAGCCTGAACGGCCTGGCATCCATCAGCGAAGCAACAACTGTCATCAACGCGTGGCTTGCTGAAAACAATTGTGGTGAACCAACCATTACCTATCGCTTGCGCGACTGGTTGTTCTCACGCCAGCGCTACTGGGGTGAGCCATTTCCCATCGTGTACGACGAAGATGGTCGTGCTCACGCGGTACCCACAACTGCCCTGCCTGTGTTGTTGCCAGAGCTCGCTGATTTCAAACCAACAGCTCTTGACCCTAACGATGCAAAGAGTGATCCGATTCCCCCGCTTGCTCGCGTTACGGATTGGACCAAGGTCTCTCTTGATCTTGGTGACGGCATGCGCGAATATCGCCGTGAAGTAAACGTGATGCCGCAATGGGCCGGGTCCTGCTGGTACGAAATGCGTTATCTTGACCCCACTAATTCTGATGCGTTTATCAACCATGAAGTTGAGCGCTACTGGATGGGACCACAAGGCGACGGACACACTGGCGGAGCAGACCTGTATGTCGGTGGTGTTGAGCACGCTGTTCTGCATTTGCTGTACGCACGTTTCTGGCACAAGGTGTTACACGACCTCGGTCACGTGTCGAGCGAAGAACCGTTCCATCGCTTGTTCAATCAGGGCTATATCCAGGCATACGCATACCGTGATGACCGTGGGCAAACAGTTCCAGCAGCAGAAGTCATTGAAACTGATGGCGTGTATTCATGGGAAGGCGAAACAGTCGCACGTGAATACGGAAAAATGGGTAAGAGCCTCAAGAACATCGTGACTCCCGATGAGATGTACGAAGAATTCGGTGCAGATACATTCCGCTTGTATGAAATGGCAATGGGGCCGCTTGATGCAAGCCGTCCTTGGAACACTCGCGATGTTGTTGGCATGCAGAGGTTCTTGCAACGTTTATGGCGCAATGTGATCGACGAAGACACCGGCGACACTGTTATTACTGAAGACGAAGCGCCAGAAGAATTGATGCGTCACCTGCACCGCACCATTGCGGGTGTTGATGCAGACTTGCAACACCTGCGC
>JBAXUC010000135.1:0-3765 GCA_037129855.1 Actinomycetota bacterium
CTCCAAATGGGAGCCGTTTCGGCTATCGATTCAGCAGATGCCAAATGGCCAGTGCAGGCCGACGTAGTTATAGAAAGCGTCGGCCCTGCAACGTGGGATAAGTCCGTACGATCGTTAGCTCCAGGTGGACGAATGGTGGTGTGTGGAGGAACATCGGGTTCCGCAGCCGAAATTAATATTCCCCGCTTGTTCTTCAAACAATACGAAATTATCGGTTCGTCAATGGGTAGTTACGAAGAGTTCGATCAACTCCTCGCCATTATCAATAATGGCCTGCCGATTGCGATTGACAATGTTTACCCATTGCAGCAATACGAGACAGCACTGTCTCGACTCGAACGTGGAGATCAACTCGGAAAGATAGTTCTTGATCACGGAGTTGCTCCGTGAACCTTTCAGACGTCGAAAAACTGAAGGTCCAGGCGTGTGCCCTAATTGAGAAGAATGCTGAAACTCTCGTCAACGTCAGCCATGAAATTCATGATCATCCTGAGCAGAATTATGAAGAAGTTTTTGCATCAGAGTTATTAACTCGGACTGCAAATGATCAGGGTGTACACGTAGAACTCGGCGCATTCGATTGCGCAACTGGATTCTCTGGAGATGTTGGTTCGGGCCCGACAGTGTGCATCATGAGCGAATACGACGCACTGCCTGATATCGGTCACGGTTGTGGACATAACATCATCGCGGCTGCAGGTCTGGGAGCAGCCATTGCTCTTGCATCGATTGCAGGTGCCTCAGGTGGTCGCGTTCGATACATGGGCACGCCAGCAGAAGAAGGGGGAGGCGGAAAGATTTTGATGGCTCGCAATGGAGCGCTGGCGGGAGTCGACATGGCCATGATGGTGCACCCGGCGGACGCAGATTTGGTAACTATCGACGCCATAGCTCTGCAACAACTACTAGTGGAATACACCGGACAAGAATCCCATGCAGCTGCTTCTCCGCATTTAGGTCGTAACGCCCTCGATGCAGCAGTACTTGGATACATGGCAGTCGCCACCCTGCGACAGCACATCAGGCCAACGGAACGTATTCACGGAATCTTTTTGAAGTCAGGGGAGAAGCCAAACATTGTTCCTCGTGAGGCATCAAGCGAATGGTATGTCCGATCTGACAATGTCACTTCACTTGCGGCTCTCAAACCCCGCGTACTTGCATCACTCGAGTCAGGGGCGCATGCATGCGGATGTTCTGTTTCACACGAATGGATTGGAACGGCGTACGCAGACATGGTGACAAATAACACCATGGGAACAATGTATGCACACAATGCTCTCACTCTTGGTCGCACCGTCACTGATCCTCGACAGGGTGGGCACAGAGTAGTCGGCAGTACAGACATGGGAAATGTGAGTCATCTAGTACCGTCGATTCACCCAATGATTGCGTCAGCCCCAGCGGGAACATCGATTCACACCAAACAATTTGCTCAATTTGCGCGGTCACCGATGGCAGACCAAGCAGTACTCGACGGCGCTAAAGCAATGGCTATGACTGCCATCGATTTCTGGACATCATCCGAGCGTCAACAAGCAGTTGCTGCAGAGTTTCAAGCCGCTAGTACCGACAAGAATGTTCTGTAGCGGTATCCCTCTTAACGACCTACGCGACTCCTAGGCTCAAATGTCGTGAGTGTTTATGTCCCAGAGGAATTTACTGATGCGGAATCAGACATTCTTCGTCGTTATTTTACAAATCTTGATCTTCCAGTGTTCGCGTTGGTCAATTTGCCTGAAGTTGTAAAAGGAGCATTGTTTGCCCGTTACAGCCGTAGTCCACGCAGCCTGCGTCGTCTCTTTCTTGATGAGTTTGTCAACGATCTTGAAATTGCCGGAGACCAAGCTGTCGATGCCACAGTCGGAGTAGACAGAGCAGAGACTCTTTATGAAAAAGTTTTCGTCGAATACGGCGATGACTCTGTCGCACAACTGGGCGGTGTTCATCTTGCGTGTGAACAATCATCAAATATTTTGACCAAGATTCTCGAGTGGGGTCGCCTTATGAGCTACCTCGAGCAGAGCACCCGCTACATCGCCTATGACGACAGACTCGGAGGGCGCTATCGCTATTACCGCGACCCGGACATCCTTGAAGGCAGGTTCGGTACGCGTTATGTCGGCGACATGGATCGTATGTTTGATTCCTATAGCCAACTTGCTGAACTCGTCACTGAACATGTGCGGTCGACTGTTGTTAAAGGTCCGAAAGATAGCGACTTTGTGTACCGTCAGGCCACTCGTGCCAAAGCACTCGATGCGGTCCGCGGACTGTTGCCTGCCTCATCCTTATCAAATGTCGGTATTTACGGAAGCGGACAAGGGTACGAGCAACTCTTGTTGCGCATGAGAGCGCATCCTTTACCCGAAGCGCGTTATTACGCAGACATGATGCTCGTTGAATTGCGCAAAGTAATTCCATCGTTCTTGAGACGAGTCGACGTTCCTGAAAGAGGAGTGAAGTGGTCTGATTATCTTTCAACTAACACTGCTGCAATGACCGACCTTGTCGACGCAATCATGGGCGACGACATTGCGACAGATGTTGACGAAGTGACGCTGGTCGATTTTGATCCAGACGGTGAAAACAAACTGGTGGCTGCGGCGTGTTACCAGTACTCACATTTGTCAGAGTCTCAGATTCGTATGCGAGTCGAAGCGATGAGCATTGCAGACAAAACTGACATTCTGAATGCGTACATCGGAAACCGCGACAACCGTCGCCATCGTCCAGGCAGGGCCTTTGAAAGCATCGACTATCGATTCGACGTGCTCTCTGACTACGGTGCATTTCGCGACATGCAACGGCATCGCCTACTAACAATTGAGTGGCAGCCTTTGACTCCGTACCACGGTTATTCCCGTCCAGAACTTGTGGATGCAGCTGGCGGAGCTGAGATGTTTGATGAAGTAATGGCTCGTTCTTCCTCGTTGTACGACGCCCTCGCAGCCGACTATCCGTATCAGGCCAGTTACGCCGTTTCCATGGCCTACAGAATTCGCTACGTGATGCAGTTCAACGCTCGTGAGGCGATGCACATGCTGGAACTGCGTTCTGGTCCACAAGGCCATCCTTCGTACCGCAGGGTGGCTCTGGAGATGCATAAGCAGATCTCTGAGAAGGCCGGGCATCATGCCGTTGCCGCTGCAATGTCCCATATGACAACTGAAGTACCCGAACTCGAAAGACTTGAGTCTGAAAGGCGTGCAGAGTCAAAACGGTCCGTTAAAGATCAGTAACAACTCTCGTGACAAGCGTCACTGTTTGATGGTATTTTGCGTGCATTCGCCGATTGGCACAGTTTCATGCCTAGTATCCCGCCGCGAGTCCTTGCATAAATTTAGGAGCACCTAGTGGCTAAGAAGAAGATTGAACCAGTTGAAGTTGAGCTGGAGATTGACCTTGATGGGGACGAAATTGACGTACTTGAAGAATTGGAACTTGATGAGCCTCTGACCGAAGATGATGATGACGCTCTGCTCGACGACGACGAAGACGACGAGGATTCAATGGGTGCCACCATCGTGCGCAAACCCGGAGACGATGATGACGATGACGACGACATGGTTGCGCCAGACGACGTCGAAGAGGATCTCTCTAAGATCCTGAAAGATCGCTTAGCTAGCGAAGATCTTCCAGCTGAAGAAGACGAAGTTCCAGACAACGAAGAACGTTCGACCGGGGATGACGAACTGCAACCAAAGCGAGCTGATGAACTGTTGTGTAGCAGTTGCTTCCTTCTTGTGCGCAAGAATGCACCAA
>JBAXUC010000136.1:0-3763 GCA_037129855.1 Actinomycetota bacterium
GAAGATTTCGGTACTGACTACGAGAGCTACGCAATGGGTACGCTCGAAGACCGATGCCTGATTCTTCCGCTCCGTTAAACAGCACATCCGCATTGGCGGGCTTGCGAGTTCTTGACCTTTCAACTGTTCTTGCTGGGCCCAACTGTGCGCGCTACCTCGCAGACTTTGGCGCAGACGTCATCAAGATTGAACGCCCTGACGGCGGAGACAGTTTGCGCAACATGGGATGGCGTGACCCCGTAGATGGTGAAGGATTGTGGTGGCGATTAGTGAATCGCAACAAGCGAACCATTGCGTTGAACCTCAAAGACGACACAGATCGTGATTTGTTCTTGCGTCTCATCGATGACGCAGATGTTCTTGTTGAAAACTTTCGCCCAGGTGTTTTAGAAAAGCTTGGTTTTGCGCCCGACATTCTTCATGCACGTAACGCCAAGTTGATCATCACTCGTGTCAGCGGTTTCGGACAAGATGGTCCATACGCAAACCGACCAGGTTTTGCATCAATCGCTGAAGCAATGTCTGGGCTTGCATCAATCACTGGCGTTCCCGGTGGTGACCCGATGTTGCCACCGTTTGCATTGACCGATGAAGTCACTGGTCTCGTTGCAGCTTTCGCCACCATGGTTGCTCTGTGGTCTGAACAGGGTCAAGTTGTTGATGTGTCGTTGCTGGAAAGTTTGTTCCAAATACTCGGACCACTAATGACTGTCTGGCTGACACGCGGCGAATTACAACCTCGCATGGGCTCATTACTTCCGTACACAGTGCCACGCGGTGTGTATCGCTGTTCTGACGGACTGTTTGTTGGCATCTCAACATCAAGTGATTCCATTGCAGCACGCGTTGTGCATCTGCTCGGGTTTGATGGCGATGATCGCTTCACAACATTCGCCGGCCGAATTGCAAATCGTGAAATTATTGAAGAAGCGATGGAGTCGTGGTTCGCACAACGCACCCAAGCAGAAGCACTCGCAATCTTTCAAGAGATCGAAGCAGCAGCTGGCCCAATCCTGTCAATGGAAGACATTGAAAAGGACCCTCATTACATTGCCCGTGAAGCAGTCATCACAGTGGAAGGCACTCCGATGCAGGGTCTCATAGCGCGACTGTCTGCTACTCCTGGTGCGGTGAAATGGCGCGGACGCGCCGCAGATGCCGACGGCGACGCAATTCGCCGTAACGGTTGGAACTAACACCCCAACCCACTGCTTTTCATCTTGTTCACCTAGTGTTCATATGTTCGTCAGGGGAATCACATGGACACCATCAAGCAGCCGCGTATGTCGCGCGCTTACCAAGTACTCAGCATCACTGCGATTGCAACATTCTTGGTTTCACTTGACACCAGCATTGTGGTTGTTGCTCGTCGAGCGATTGCGGAAGACCTCGGACACCCAACGCTTCTGACATGGGTGTTTTCTGGTTACAACATTGCGTATGCAGCTGGCTTGTTAACTGCTGGTCGATTCGCAGATGTGAATGGCCGTAAGCGTTCGTTCTTACGCGGTCTTGCACTTTTTAGTATCGGCTCGATGCTGTGCGGTTTCGCACCAACTTCCTTATTGCTTGTCCTAGCTCGCCTTGTCCAAGCAATTGGTGGCGCCATGCTCACGCCGGCATCTCTTGCACTAGTTCTTCCCGAGTTTCCTGTTGAGAAGCGCACCGTCGCCATTGGCATCTGGGGCGCAGTTGGTGGGTTAGCTGCAGCAGTTGGCCCATGCATCGGTGGCGTACTTGTTGACTGGTTGGATTGGCGTTCGCTCTTTTTCATCAACGTGCCTTTCTGCGCCATCACTCTGTACTTGGGTAACAAAATTCTCCATGAGAGCAAAGACCCAACGGCTACAAAGAGCGTCGATCTCGTAGGTACTGCATTCGGATTACCAGGTGTAGCGCTAGTGACGCTTGCTGTTGTACAAAGTGGCGATTGGGGTTACATCGATCAGCGCACTATTGCCGCGATGACAGTTGGTTGCATTCTTCTTGGGTTCTTCGTCAAGCGTTGCAGCACTGTCGAAAATCCACTCCTCGATTTGTCTCTATTCAAGATGCCATTTGTTGTTGCTGCAAACCTCTCCGGTTTCTTTTTCTCCATCGGCTTCCTTGGTATGTGGATGCTACAAATTCAGTGGTTGCAAGTCGTATGGCAATACAGCCCAACAAAATCAGGTCTTGCAACAGCGGCTGGTCCATTAACCGCAGCAATTCTTGCTGCGCCAATGGGACGTCTTGCTGGAAAATGGGGACACGCAAGAGTGCTGATGCTCGGTTCAATTCTGCTCACAATTGGCACCATTGGTTTCAGTCTTTTCCTCGGGCCAACACCGCAGTTCCTCACCACGTACTTACCGCTCATGATTATCTGCGGTTCTGGAGTCGGTTGCAGCATGTCCGTGCTTTCCAGTAGCGCGACTGCATTCTTGCCACCTGGAAAGTTTGCAATGGGTTCTGCGCTCAACACCACAGGACGACAGATTGGTTCAGCACTGGGTGCTGCCTTGGCCTTGTCTCTCACTGCACCGACGATTGGCAAACTAATGGCTGGGTACTCAAACAACCCACCGCGTTTGCCATCATCGTCTGATCTGTTGCCATATCTCAATGCATGGCGAGTGATGGGTGCCATTTATCTCTTCGCCGGCATCGTCATGGTTGTTCTATACAAGAAGCCAACAGAGCAACAAATGGCTGAAGCTGGTGCAGTTCAATTTGTGGATTAAAGAATCCCGATTGAGCAACTAACGCCAGTGCCACCAATACCGCAGTAACCATTCGGGTTCTTCCCGAGATACTGCTGGTGATACGGCTCTGCAAAGTAATAGTCAGTCAACGGAGCAATCTCTGTTGTGATCTCGCCATAGCCCGCATCAGTCAACAACACTTGATAGGCGTCACGTGATTCTTCAGCTGCAATGCGCTGTTCATCGTTCGTGTAATAAATAGCACTGCGATATTGCGTACCCATGTCATTGCCTTGGCGCATACCTTGCGTTGGGTTGTGGTTTTCCCAGAACACACGCAACATGTCCATCAACGACAAGTTCCACGAGTCGTATACAACTGTCAATACTTCGGTATGGCCAGTAAGACCTGAACATACTTCTTCATATGTTGGGTTAGGCGTGTATCCACCTGCGTATCCAACACTTGTTGAATGCACGCCGGGCTGTTTCCAAAAAATACGTTCAGCTCCCCAGAAGCAACCCATGCCCACAACAAGTGTCTGCATGTTTTCTGCCCACGCTCCCGTCAGTGACGTGCCCTTTTCAAAATGTGCCTCTGGCACTGGCATCGTTTGATCTGTGCGCCCTGGCAAGGCTTGTGCTGGTGTAATCATCCCTGGAGTCTTTCGTCCGAACATGGAAGAACCCTACTCCCCTTGCGCCCTGCGTTGAACAGAGAATCTTATTGGGCTATTATTCCAACTCAAGGTACTTTCGAATGTCAAAGATGTTTTCTCCAGCCTCGTTCTCTAGACGCCACGCAACCGTCCTCATTGCATGTCTGATTCTGCTAATCGTTGCAGGCCAGTTTGGAATCACTCGTGCAGCATCCGTTAGTAAGGACGTACTTATTTGTGTCAACAAAAAGTCAGGTGCAATGCGGCAAGTCACTCAAGCCAAATGCGCAAAAACTGAGCGCTTCGTGCGTCTAACTTCGGGGGCGGCTGGCGCAACTGGTCCAACAGGCGCAACCGGCCCGGCTGGAGCAAAAGGTGACACAGGTGCTGCAGGAGCAAAAGGTGACACAGGTGCTGCAG
>JBAXUC010000137.1:0-3663 GCA_037129855.1 Actinomycetota bacterium
ACTCCACAGTTGACATTGCTGCAGCGAAATCTGTCAGTACTTCGCGAGCAAAATCTGCGCTCATTGTTTTGTTCCACGCATCATTATCGATTGCTGGGTTTTCAAGGAACAGGAAATCAACCATTGCAGGTATCTCTGACAATGTGACTACTCGTGTTTGCACAAGTGGCGCTGCTTGTTTAAAGACTGCAGCATCGAATCGAGCTGCCGGCCATGCTTCAGTAGACGCAAGCACGGGTGAAGCAGCCTCGATAAATGCATCCAATGACATCGCGCGAATGTAATCGCCATTGAACGAAGCCAATTTCTCAATATCAAAGAACGCTGGCGAATGGTTGACATCTTCCAAGCGGAACTCTTCCACCATTGACGACCACGGCACGATCTCTGTATCGCCAGAAGGAGCCCACCCAAGCGTCATGAGGTAGTTAATCATTGCATCAGGGAGAATTCCCTCTTCGCGATATTGCTCAAGCGCAACCTTGTCACGTCGCTTTGACAACTTCTTGCGTTGTTCGTTCACGAGAACAGGAACATGTGCCCAAATTGGCGGCGTTGCACCCAGTGCTTCCCACAACATTTGCTGCTTTGGAGTATTCGGTAAATGCTCTTCAGCGCGAACCACATGTGTAATGCGCATTTCAATATCGTCAACAACATTGGCTAGCAAGAACATCGGGCTTCCGTTACTGCGCAACAACACGAAATCTTCAATGGTGTCATTTGCAAATTCCACTTCGCCACGTACAAGGTCAGACACGATGGTTGCGCCTTCTGGGACACGGAATCGCAAAACGTGTCCTGGACCCCCTGCAAGACCACGATCACGTGAGTAACCGTCGTAGCCCTGCTTGCCCGTTGTCTTTGCGCGCTCTTGAATCTGGTCGCCCGTGAGATCACACCAATACGCCTTGCCGGCAGCATGCAATTTCATGGCTGCAGCAATATGAAGCTCTGCATTCTGTGACTGGAAGTACGGCCCTTCGAAACGGGGCGACTGTGAATCGATACCTAGCCATGACAAAGCGTCAATGATGCCTTGTGTCCATTCAGGACTGTTACGAGATTCGTCTGTGTCTTCTATACGAAGGACAAAAGTTCCGCCGGTACGTAATGCAAGCGCCCAGTTATAGAGAGCAGTACGCGCTCCCCCAACGTGGAAAAAACCAGTCGGTGAAGGGGCGAAGCGATAGCGAGGAGAATCTGACATGACTCTGCAAGGTTAGTGGCACAGCGATTAAACAACAGTCAACGGTAGTTTGAAGAGATGGATGGCTTTACAGAGACAGAACAACTCAATGTGCTCGGAGAGCGCTTACGCACCTGCTGCACTTCACCAGTGACAGGGTTTTATCGCACCGGTTGCTGTGAAGTCGGCGGTGATGATGTTGGGGTTCATGCCGTGTGCGCCATCATGACCGATGAGTTCCTTGAGTTCTCAAAGGCTGCGGGCAATGACCTGTCCACACCAATGCCCCAATACGGTTTTGCAGGCCTCAAGGCTGGCGATCAATGGTGCTTATGTGCGCCGAGGTGGCAGGAAGCGTTTGAAGAAGGCAAGGCACCGCAAGTGAAACTTCACTCGACACATATTGCGGCCACAGAGTTTTGTGATGTCGAAGGGCTTCGCGCCCACGCGATTGACCTTTAGCGCGACAATGTGTCGTGAGTAAAACTCATCAGCAAATCACCATCGCCGGTAATTGATGAACTCAAACCATGAACAACCGGAAGAAGTTGTTCACAAAAGAATCGCGCCGTAGCGACTTTTGCCGCTACTTCATCGTGTGGCATCTCTGAGTGAACCGCAAGATGCGCTGAACGCGCCATGACGTAGCCACCGACCAATGTTGACAACTGCGTCAGATACGGCGTTGCGCCAGATAACACTGCAACTTGGTTAGTGCCGTTCTGTTGTAGCCATTGCGTGGTGCCGCGTACCGACTTCAATGCTGACTGCAATTCAGATGCGAGCGAGACAAGTTCTGGGTGCTTAATGAGTTGGGCGTCGAGAGCATCAATGTCATCAAGTAATCCGCTGAGAACTGCGCCACCTTTGAGTCCCATTTTGCGACCAACCAAGTCCATGGCTTGAATGCCGTTAGTGCCTTCATAAATGGTGGTGATGCGAGCATCACGATAATGCTGTGCGACTCCGGTCTCTTCAATGAATCCCATTCCACCATGAATTTGAATTGCGATACCTGTGAGTGCAACACCCATGTCGGTGCCCCAGCCCTTAGAGAGCGGCGTTAATAGTGCGGCCAAGTCAGAAGCCTTTTCACGTTCCGCTTCATCGGGATGATGTGCTGCAATATCAATGCATGCCGCGTTCCAATACAACAAACGTCGAAGTGCCTCAATAGTTGACTTCATCGTGACAAGCATTCTCTTCACATCTGGGTGATCAATGATTGATGAGGCTTCTCCAGCAGGTGCACCAGGTGCGCGACCTTGGTGACGCAGCACTGAATACTCAAGCGATTGTTGATATGCACGCTCTGCAAGCGATAGTCCTTCAAGGCCCACTGATAGGCGCGCTTGGTTCATCATGGTGAACATGTACTGCATGCCATGGTTTTCTTCACCGATGAGATACCCAATGGCACCGTCATTGTCGCCAAACGACAACACACATGTGGGGCTGGCCTTGATACCCAATTTGTGCTCGATAGAAATACACGAGACATCATTCTTTGCACCGAGGGAACCATCTTTGCCCACAAGGTATTTCGGAACAATGAAGCATGAGATGCCTTTTGTTCCGGCTGGAGCATCTGGCGTACGCGCCAAGACCAAGTGAACGATGTTGTCTGCCATGTCATGTTCACCAAAGGTGATGTAGATCTTTGTGCCGTAAATGCGATACGTGCCATCCGACTGCGGAACTGCCTTGGTGCGAACCGAGCCGACGTCACTGCCTGCATCTGGCTCTGTGAGATTCATGGCGCCTGTCCATTCACCCGTAATCATCTTTGGCAAGTAGGTCATTTTTTGAATCTCGTCACCATGATGACGAATGGCATCAATTGCACCTTGCGTTAACAGCGGCGCCATGCTGAGTGCCATGTTTGCCGAGTTCATCATTTCTTGAATCGCGATACCAACAACGAAGGGGAAACCTCCGCCACCAAAACCTGTATCAAAAGAAACAGCACCCCATCCGGCTTCGACATATGCGTGATATGCCTCGATAAAACCTTCTGGCGTTGTGACTGTTCCGTCAGCATTTCGCTTCGCGCCTTCGTTGTCCCCTGATTTGTTCAGTGGAGCAAAGATGTCAGCCATAAAGCGCCCTGCTTCAGCAAGCAAGTCTGAAACCATGCTGTGGTCTGCATCGTCAAAGTAGTCGTACTTCATGATGGAGGGAAGGTCGACGAAAGAGTTGAGTGAAAATTCGATGTCTGACAGTGGAGCTGAGTAGATGGTCATGCGGCAAACCCTGTGAGCGTGCGCCAATTCGTAGAAAATTGAGTCACCACATCTGATGGCGACATCTTCAAGGTTTCATTTGGGGCCATATCAGCAATTGCGCGGCCTTCTTTGTAGTGATGAGCAGCATTGCCAACACCAATAAATAATTCGCGGCGTACTGAGACCAAATCAGCCGGAGGCGCGTCAGACAAGTAGCCCCACATACCCAATGCAACATTCAAGTCATGC
>JBAXUC010000138.1:0-3648 GCA_037129855.1 Actinomycetota bacterium
AACGTTGCATACGACGGTCTCATCATTGCAACTGGCGGTCTCGTGCGTCGGTTACCGAACCAGCCAAACATTGCAGGTGTTCATGTGTTGCGCACGCTCGATGATGCAGCAGCATTGCGCGACGAACTTGTCGAAGGCGCCCGCGTTGTTGTTATTGGCGCTGGGTTCATTGGTTTAGAAGCTGCTGCAACTGCTACCAAACGCGGTGCAAAAGTCACGGTGTTGGAAGGGCTTGACGCGCCACTCATTCGCGCGCTCGGTGCAGAGATGGGTGCAGCAATTGGTGCAGTGCATGCTCGTAACGGGGTCGATGTGCGTTGCGCAGTACAGGTTGCCTCAATCAATGGCGATACGAAAGTCACCGGCGTGACATTGACCAATGGCGACATTATTGATGCCGACGTGGTCATCGTCGGCATTGGCGTAGCGCCCGCCACACAGTGGTGCAGCGAAAGTTCTCTCACCATTGACGACGGCATTGTGTGCGATGCGAACCTGAATGCTGGCCCCGCAAATGTGTTTGTTGCTGGCGACGTTCTGCGCTGGCCAAACGGCATGTTCAAAGACATTGAACCCACAATGCGCGTTGAACATTGGACGAATGCCGCTGAACAAGGTGCAATAGCTGCTCAAAACCTTCTGGCCACATTGCGCAGTGAACAGATGCAGCCGTATTCTGCTGTGCCATTTTTCTGGAGCGACCAATTCGACGCCCGCATCCAGTTCCTTGGTCGTGCTTTTTCAACATCCACTGTTGATGTTGTTGCGGGCAGTGTCGTTGATGGCAGATGGTGTGCCATGTACAGCACCAATGATCGCTTAACGGGTGTTCTCGGAGTCAGCATGCCAAAGCTGGTGATGCCAAGCCGTGCAATGTTGTCTACCTACACATCTCGCTACGACGCACTACAACACTTCGCAACCGTGGTGGCTGCTCAAAATAAGTAAGTTGTAGTTATGGCATTGCCCGACGCAGACCGACTTGATGCATGGCGGTCATTCCTCACGGCTCATGCAGCAATGAACAAGATGCTGTCTCGCGCTTTGGAAGAAGATGAAGGCCTGCAACTGCCATGGTTCGAGATTCTTGATGCTTTAGCCATGAGCGACGAGAAGTCCTTGCGATTCAATGACTTGGCTGAGCGCGTGATGACGCACCCATCAAGCCTTTCGCGCCAAATTGACAAACTTGAAGACAAGCAATACGTGGCTCGCGAGAAATCGGTTGCAGATGATGGCCGCGCAATAGTGCTTGTGCTCACGCCCACTGGTCACGATGTCTGGAAATCTGCCAGCACTACCTATTACCGCATTGTGCGTCGGGTGTTCACCAGTTGGCTCACAGAAACAGATGTCGTTGCCTTACACCGGGTATTCAGCAAGGTGCTCGAAGCAGAATAAAGAGGCTCTATTTTCTCTGACTTTGGTGAAGGTGAGCGTAACGGTAAGACTTTGGGTGTCGTTCCCGACGCCGAAAGGGCATTATGCAAAACGCAGTCATCGTTGACACACTTCGAACACCCCTCGGAAAACGAAACGGCCGCCTCAAAGATTGGCACCCAGTAGATCTTGCTGGTGTTGTGTTGCGCGAACTCGTCGCACGCAATGGCATCGACCCCACACAAATTGATGACGTCATCATGGGATGCGTGATGCAAGTGGGCGAGCAGAGCCTCAACATCGCACGTAACGCAGTTCTTGCTGCGGGGCTGCCAGAGACAATTCCCGGCACCACCGTTGACCGCCAGTGCGGTTCAAGCCAACAAGCTGCTCACTTTGCAGCACAAGGCGTGATGGCCGGCGCATACGACATCGTTATTGCAGCAGGCGTTGAAGTCATGACCCGTGTTCCGATGGGTTCTGCAGTTGCTGATGGCAAGTACGGATATCCGTTTGGACCAATGGTCAGTGCGCGTTACGCACCAGATGGTGGTTTGGTGCCACAGGGCATCAGTGCAGAAATGATCGCTGACAAGTGGGGAATCACCCGCGAAGACATGGACCGTTTTGCAGCACGTTCGCAGGCATATGCAGCGCGCGCAACAGCAGAGGGCCGTTTCGAGCGCGAGATTTTGCCAGTGCTTGACTCTGAGGGAATCCTCATGACAACAGACGAAGGCATCCGCGAGTCCCCGTTTGAAAAATTGCAGACACTGAAGCCAGCATTCCGCAGTGAAGAAGAAGGCGGACGTGTTACTGCCGGTAACTCAAGCCAAATCACAGACGGTGCTTCAGCAATGTTGATCATGAGCGAAGAGAAGTGCCTCGCACTTGGTCTTACACCGCGCGCACGTTTCGTAAACTTTGGTCTTGCAGGCGACAACCCGCAGCTGATGCTCACAGCCCCCATTCCTGCAACGCACAAGGCCTTGCAACGCGCTGGCCTCACCATGGCAGACATGGACCTCACCGAAATCAACGAAGCATTCGCATCAGTTGTTCTTGCGTGGGAAAAGGAACTGCACCCAGACATGAACAAAGTGAATGTCAACGGTGGCGCTATTGCACTTGGTCACCCGCTTGGTGCCAGCGGCACACGCCTTATGACCACATTGTTGAGTGAACTTGAGCGCACCGGTGGTCGCTACGGACTACAGACAATGTGCGAAGGTGGCGGCATGGCAAATGCCACCATCATCGAACGCCTGGGCTAAGTCCTGAACATTACGCTGGGAGCCATGCCCACATTCTCAGCCATCATCTGGTTTGGGTTCGGTCTTGTGTTGATGCGCTTCATCTGGAAGTTCGGCCTTGGCATGTTGAAGTCGATGACCTCAACGTTGCCTGAACCGCCACCCTCTGGTGAGATGCGCCGTATCAACGTGCGTTATCGCTGCAGTGTGTGTGGCGTGGAAATCCGTATGGTGATGGCTCCGGACGAAGATCCGCCGCCGCCCCGCCATTGCTTGGAAGACATGGACCTGGTCGCACCGATCGAATAATTGGACCTGTGTACAGTTGCATTACAGGGTGCCTTTTGTCCACAATCTGTGGATAAACACGGGAAAACTACATGGTTGTAACTGTGATACGGCTATGCCCTGTGGGCAATACCGCCCAGTATCAGTGGTACTTCGTGGCTGTGTACAGACCACCAAGTAGCGACGCGAGACCTGCTGCCAGGTACCAGTTACTGCGTCCACCTGGAACAAAACCCAAGTAATAGAACAAAATCACGAGTGCGCCAAGGCCAAGCAGGACAAACATCAACACAGGCACCCAGGGCGCACTGTGCTTTTCATACACCGGAACAGGTGGGGTGTATCGGCTGCTTGCGTTGACCGCAGGGTCGTGATGACCGAAATGATGCTCGGGCTTGTTTCCGCCTTTCGGGGTTACGCGTCCGCCTTTTTTCTTCTGAGTTGCCACGTCGCAAGTGTAGAACGCCAACGCCCACAGTCACGCACGCTCAATTCGTTTCGCAAAAGGGCCATTCACACGGCAGGCTTATGGGATGGCACGAATACTGGTGATCGATAGCTACGACAGCTTCGTCTACAACATCGTCCAATATCTGGGCGAGCTTGGTGCCGAGCCAATCGTGGTTCGTAACGACCAGATCTCCGTTGCTGACGCCATTGCTCTTGAACCAGACGGCGTGTTGTTGTCCCCTGGCCCTGGCCGTCCTGAAGACGCCGGAATTATCTG
>JBAXUC010000139.1:0-3618 GCA_037129855.1 Actinomycetota bacterium
TCGTGGGCAGTACAGAACCACATCGATGAAGGTCGCAGCGCCATCAACTATTCAGAGTTCGATGCCAATTCGCGTCGCGGTCGCAACACCTTGCGTGTTATTCAGAACGGTTTCATGCCTCCTAGCTACTACACCCGCTTTGGTCGCCACCCCGAGGCAAAACTTACTGCTGACGAAATGAAAACGTTAATTGCCGGCCTGCAGACGACGCCGGGGCTTCATCGCTGATTCGCCTCCGAGCGATTGCTGAAACTTTGCCATGCCATAAGGTGTGAGCCATGAGTTCGGCCACCAATACAGCATTGGCAGAAGCGTCGATACCCACACTGTTGATGTGCCTTGCCCAGCTCACGCGGGACGAGAAATGGTTGCGCGAACCATTCCTTCCCCGCCGTGACACCAATTTGTTTCACGATGAAACCGGTGGGCTTCCCGATGATGTGCAGCAGGAAGTACGCGTTGCAATCTCAACAGTTCTTGCTGAACTGAAGGCAGGCTCACGTACGGTGCCCACCGAAATTGATAATGAACAGTTCACCACCATGATGCGCACGTGCGTTGCAGAACACGTTGCCCCCGAATACGCGCCAATGCTGCTTGAAGAACTGGGATTCGTTGATCGTGACGTGCACTGGTCGACTGCTGTACCGCCGCAGTTGCCAGCTGGTTTCCGCGTTTTGGTAATTGGCGCTGGGTTTGCCGGAATATGTGCGGCTATCAAGCTTGGCCAGCTCGGCATTCCATATGTTGTTGTTGAGAAGAACTCAGATATTGGTGGCACCTGGTTTGATAACAACTACCCCGAAGCCGGAGTTGATACCCCCAATCATTTCTATTCCTATTCTTTTGCGCCGAACACACGGTGGAATAACTATTTCTCGAAGCGAGCAGAGATTTGGAAATATGCCCGTGATGTTGCTGAACGTCACAACATCATTTCCAATATTGAGTTTTCTACAGAAGTGTCATCATTGCACTGGAATACCACTAGCAATTCATGGAATGCAATTGTCGAGTCTGGTGGAACGACTCGAAGCGAAGAGTTCCCCATTGTCATCACCGCAGTAGGCCAATTAAACAGACCAAATCTTGCCCCCGCTCGAGGCATTGAGAATTTCACAGGTTCGTGGTTCCATTCCGCCCACTGGGATCATTCAGTAGATCTGGCCGGCAAACGTGTTGCAGTAATTGGTACTGGCGCAAGCGCCATGCAGTTCATGCGCACCGTTGCAGCAACTGCGGGCGAGGTGACCATCTACCAGCGTTCGCCACAATGGATTCGCCCTAGTTCTGATTACCACCGCACCGTTTCTGCTGGCACCATGTGGTTGCTGGAGAATGTTCCGTTCTATGCACAGTGGTATCGCTTCGGTTTGTTCTGGCGATTCGGCGATGGCTTGTTGAATACATTGCGGCGAGACCCCGAATGGCCACACCCGGAACGTTCGATGAACCGCCACAATGATCGCCATCGCGAACAGATGACCGATTTTGTATTGACATCGCTAGAGGGCCGTCCTGATCTACTTGAGAAATGTCTGCCCACATACCCGCCGTATGGAAAACGCATCCTCATTGACAACGACTGGTACACCACATTGCGTCGCGACAATGTGCACCTCATTGCTGAAGGTGTTGATCATGTCACTTCCACCGGAATAGTTGATTCATCGGGCACTACTACGGAATTCGATGTGATTATTCTTGCCACTGGCTTTCAAGCAGGAAACCTGCTGTCCCCCATTGATATTCGCGGACGAACCGGTACAGCACTGCGTGATGTGTGGGGCACAGATAATCCGAAGGCGTACCTTGGCATCACTGTTCCTGATTATCCGAACATGTTCATGTTGGTTGGCCCGAACACGTTTGTTGCACACGGTGGCAGCATCATCTTCCAGGCGGAATGCGAAATGCGGTATGTCACGGATTGTCTCGTGACAATGATTGAACACAACATTGCAAGTGTTGAAGTTCGCGCCGATATCCACGATGACTACAACGAACGAGTTGATGCCGAACACAACGAACTTGTATGGGCGCATGCCGGCTTGAACAGCTGGTACCGCAATTCACAGGGCCGCGTGTTCTCGCCGATGCCATGGCGGTTTGTTGACTACTGGCAGATGACCCATGATTTCAATCAGTCTGAGTATCTGGTCACACAATGAATCAGCCGTTCAACACCAATGGTGGCATTCATGAGATTCCACTCCCGTCAGGCACCGGCCGACTGTGGTTATGTGGCAAGCACTACATCGGACCGAATGTTGAAGAAGTTTTAGCAGGGTGCGACAACGCAATTGCCGTATGCCTGGTGCAGGAACATGAGTTGGCTGATCGCTACCCGTCATACATCGAGTGGCATGAAGCACATGCGGGCACTCGCGGCATCTGGAACCCTATTGATGATTTGTCATATCCAGAGTTTGATGAGATCTTTGATTTTGTATCAACGTTGAGCGACCATCTGCGCAACGGACAGTCGCTCGTGGTGCATTGTGCTGCGGGAATTGGGCGAGCAGGAACTACGGGTACTGCCCTGCTGATGATGTTGGGAATGAACTCAACGGATGCTCTGACACATATTCGTGAACATCGTCCGATGGCTGGCCCTGAAGCAGGAACTCAACGTCAATTCATTGAAGACCTTGCTGTTCATCTTGGCAGCCAGATCTGATCAGGGGGCTGGGGTAACCTAGACCAACATTGAAATCACACAATCACGTGTGCAAAGTGCTGGAAGTATCATGAATATCCTCGTCGTGGGAGCTGGTGGAGTTGGAGCCTCTATGGCCTCCATTGCTGAGACTCGGGGGTTCTTTGACTCCTTTGTGATGGCCGACATTTCGCGGGAGCGCGCGGAACAAGCGGTAGCCGAGCTTGATGATCCTGGGAAATTCTCTGCAGAAACTGTTGATGCTGACGACGTGAAGGCATTGATTGCCCTGATCACTCGTACAAAAGCCGACATCGTGATCAACGCATGTGATCCACGATTCAACGAACCAATTTTCGACGCGTGCTTCACCGCAAAGTGTAACTACCTCGACATGGCTATGAACTTGAGCGTGCCACACCCCACAAATCCGTATGAAGAAATTGGTATCACCCTTGGTCATGCGCAATTAGCTGCACATGAGGAATGGAAAGAACGTGGTCTCCTTGCACTTGTTGGCATGGGTGTTGAACCAGGCCTCAGTGACATCTTTGCGCGTTATGCCGCCGACCATTTGTTCGACGAAGTTCATGAGATGGGAGTTCGTGACGGATCCAACTTGTCAATTGACGGATATGACTTTGCTCCGACATTTTCTATTTGGACAACCATCGAAGAATGCCTGAACCCGCCCATCGTGTGGGAGAAAGATCGTGGTCTGTACACCACAGATTGCTTCAGTGAGCCAGAAGTGTTCCACTTCCCCGCCGGAATTGGCCCCGTTGAATGTGTGAACGTAGAACACGAAGAGGTTCTGCTAATTCCTCGCGAGGTTGATTGCAGTCGCGTCACATTCAAATACGGACTTGGGGCCGAGTTCATTGACTGGCTGAAGACATTTGCATACTTAGGTCTTGATTCCACCGATAAAATCCGAGTGGGCAATGTGTCTGTATCGC
>JBAXUC010000014.1:0-22374 GCA_037129855.1 Actinomycetota bacterium
GCGTAGTACTTAGCTTCACGGTAGTGATGCTTGTGTTCTCAACCATCATCCACAGCGAACGTTCTGTACCCAACATGTTTGCTAGATAAGCATTGATGACGCCACCGTGACATACGACAGCAATACACCCACCATCGTGCTGTGCCGCCAAAGTATTTATGCGCGTTGATACTCGTGAGCGGAAGTTCTGATCGCCCTCGGCATTCGGAATTCCATCCCATCGGCCAGTTTTGGCCCATTCGACATATTCGGGATCGCCGGTAGCAGCACGTCTGCGAAATTCACCGTTACTCCAATCGCCGAGACGAACTTCTTCTAGATCTTCAAAAACACCAACCGAAAGGTTGTGATGCGACGCTATGGCTTCAGCGGTGTGGAGTGCACGTAGAAGATGACTCGAATACACAGCATCGATACGGGCTTCTGACAACCTCGCTCCGACCGCGATGGCTTGCTTCTGACCGATTTCGTGCAACGGAGGGTCTGCGCTCTCGGCAGAGCCAGGGACTATGTCTGCGGATCGTCCGTGACGGATAAGCAGAACTCTGCACCCATCACCAATAGAGCCATCGAGAGTGGGCTGCGGGACGCTTGTTGAGTCTGTGGACCCAACTGATTTGTGAGTTTCCATAGTTGTTATCTTTGTTGATATGAGCAAAGAAGATGAAGTCCTCCTAGAAATATCAGATCGGATCGCAACAATTACCTTAAATGCACCCGGCCGGATGAACACCATTTCAGGTGTCATGCTCGATTTGCTATCGAAGAAGCTTCTTGAAGCAGATCGCAATCCCGAGGTTCGGTGCATCGTGCTCACCGGGGCTGGTCGCGCTTTCTGTGCTGGCCTCGACCTTGGATCACAAGCAGGCAAGACTGAATCGCTCGGGGTACTAGACGACACGGGAGCAAATGTGGCTGAGTTCAATATCCGTGAGGCCCCACCAATTGTGTTGCACGGCCTTGACACCCCTGTTATTTGTGCGCTGAACGGAGGCGCAGCGGGATACGGACTAGACATCGCACTCGGTTGTGATATCCGTATTGCTGCCGACACTGCCAAAATGGCGCCAGGCTTCGCAAAGCGCGGAATTTTGCCAGAGAGCGGAGGCACATGGTTGCTCCCGCGAATGGTGGGGTATGCAAGAGCAGCTGAAATTGCTTTTACTGGTCGTACTTTGATGGCCGATGAATGTCTCGCGATGGGACTTGTCAACAAAGTGGTTCCGGCTGATCAACTGATGGATCACGTTATGGATATGGCGGGGGAGATTGCCTCTAACGCACCGTTAGCAGTTCGTGCTATCAAGAGAATGATGCGAGCCGCAGAAACTGAAACGTTTGAGCAGAATGTGCACCATGTGTTCCTGCAGCTACTTCCGTTGTTCCGTACCAAAGACTTCAAGGAAGGCGTCGCTGCATTCATTGAAAAGCGCTCGCCTAATTTCATCGGAAGATAACGGCATCTGTGGCAACACGTGACCCATTCGCAGTACTGCTGATCGATAAGACAGCTTCTGCTCAAGAGATTCGACGAGCATGGCGTGAACGGGCACGAACTGTTCACCCAGACGTTGGCGGCTCAGATGCCGCGATGCAAGAACTAAACGAAGCGTTGCGGAATGCCTTGGAACTTGTTGAAGTCGCAAGGGAGCAGAAGGTGGTTGTGCCAGTTTTGGTGCGTCGTCAGCGAGATGTATCCAGTTTTACGGTTGATGCTCTTCCTGCAGAATGTTATGAAGCTCTACTTGTTGTAGCGGGAATCTGTGGTGCAATTTCCCACGATGAACCCCCGTATCAATTGGAATTTTCTCTCCACGATGCAGAAGTTGACGGATTTCTACACGGGTGGTGTCGGTGTGACTTAGTACCCGAAGCAGGAGCAACCACTGTGTCACTTCTTGTGGGTTCTGAGAAATCTTCTGACGGAATTTCTGTTGAAGAAGTACGCGACTACTTGGTGGCAAATCTCAATGCCATTGACTGGTCGAACTAATTTGACGCAGCAGCTTTAGATAAGCGATCGCGTATCGCTATTCCTAATCCCGTGTCTGGGGGAAGTACGGCCAGCACAACAGAAGAACCCCGCAAGTCAGCTGATCTCAGATCGTCATACATACTGAGCGCATAAGTTGTGACGTCTTCGTAATGTAATACCTCTGCCGCAACTCCTTTGATGACATACGTGTCGCGTTGAGCTGTTGCTTCGTCTCTGGAAGTACACAGTTCAACACGAGCATTTGGTGCGTAATGGGCGATCAGCATTCCCGGTGCTCGCGAAGGGCCATCCATATCTGAAATTGAAAGACCTGTGATTTCTGCTACGTCTAACGCCGATATTTTCCCCGGACGCAGAATTTGCAATGTGGAAGTGGTGCATTCGACGATGGTCGATTCGATTCCGATGGCACATGATCCACCGTCAAGGACAAGGTCAACCGAGTCACCTAAATCGTTAATGACGTGTTCTGCGCTTGTCGGACTTACATGGCCAAATCGATTTGCAGATGGGGCTACAAGAGCATCACTGACAGCGTCCAGCAACGCGATAGTCATGTCGTGTGCGGGGATTCGCAAAGCCACGGTGTCTCGTGCACCTGTGACCCAGTCGGGGACAAGGCGTGTGCGAGGAACGAGAAGGGTCAGAGGTCCTGGCCATAGTGCATTAGCAAGAGCCTGAGCCGATTCGTTGAGGACGCCCCATCGATTGATGTTGTCGCTCGGAGAAAGATGAATAATCAACGGATGCGATGGTGGTCGACCCTTTGCCTGATACACACGAGAAACTGCTTCTGCATTCAATGCAACCGCAGCCAATCCGTACACGGTCTCTGTGGGTATCCCCACGATGCCACCTTGCTGCAGTACCAGGCACGCTTGGTGGACATCCTGCGTAATACGCGATGACATGTTCATGCCGCGAGAAAATCCAAAATCGCATCAATAAATGAGAATGCTTCTGGAGTTGCAAAATGATCAGTGTTACGCAATACGGTCAACTTGGCGTTGGGGAATGCTGCGGCGAGGCGCGTCGCTGGTCCGGCAAAATCAGCGTCTCCAATCACGATAAGAATTTCATTGGTGATGACTGATAACTCCTCTTCCGTAACGGGATTGGATGGCGGACGTTTCATGATTGCGGTCAAGGCAAGCAAGTCATTGCCCGGAGAGTTTCCATAATGCGCGAACATACGAGCAAAGGTGTCGTCTTCAGGAGCACGACCCTCTAATGCGTCAACGATCCTTTTATTTCCATCAGGAGGGGACATGGTGAATACACCATCTCCAATTCCAGAGAGCACTACCTTGCCAAAGCGATGCGGAGCGTTGATCAGGGCACGCAGGATGGTGAGAGCGCCAAGTGAGAAGCCAACGGCATCGACAATTGGTTCTTCAGGTAAATGTGCCAGCAGCCACGATGGGAGCTCTACATAGGCCTCAGGGTCGTGTGGCTTGTCCTGGTCGCCGTGCCCCAGAAGATCAAGACCAATGGGCGTGCGTCCGACATCTGTCAGCAGAGCATCAATTCCTGGCTTTTGCCAGGTCTCTCTGAAGCTGCCACCCCAACCATGAACTAGGACGACGGGAACGTTCACGGTAGATGCCATGCCTACACGGTAGTCTCGTCATGCCCTATGCGGTTCCTACATGACCTCCCACACCACGATTTGACCTATAACGATGTGTTTATGGTCCCGAGCAAGTCATCGGTATCGTCTCGGTTCGATGTAAATCTCAGTACCCCAGATCTGGTGGGTACGAATGTGCCGATCGTGGTTGCCAATATGACCGCTATTGCAGG
Source organism: Actinomycetota bacterium (assembly GCA_037129855.1). Lineage (GTDB taxonomy): Bacteria > Actinomycetota > Acidimicrobiia > Acidimicrobiales > Ilumatobacteraceae > UBA2093. The sequence goes on from JBAXUC010000014.1 coordinate 3,800, forward strand.
TCGTCGTATGGCTGAAACAGTTGCTCGTCGTGGCGGACTGGTCGTTCTGCCCCAAGATATTCCTCTCGACATCATTGACATGGTTGTTGCACATGTGAAGTCGCGACACCCAATCTTTGAAACTCCAATCACATTGGCGCCTGATGACACGGTCGGTGAGGCATTGAGTCTCATTCACAAGCGTTCACACGGTGCAGTCATTGTTGTTGATTCTGACAATCGACCAGTGGGTGTCTTCACCGAGTATGACGCCGTTGGTTTCGATCGTTTTACTCAATTAAAGAACGTCATGAATCTCGACATGGTCTGCTTTACAGATGCTATGTCAGTAGCTGACATACACGACAAATTGATCGACCAACGGTTGTCATTTGCACCAGTTGTTGACAAGAACGGAATACTCGTTGGTGCAATTACCCGTAAAGGTGCGCTTCGCAGCACGATCTATGCACCAGCCACTAATACCAACGGTCAATTCTTAACGTCCGTCGCTGTTGGAATTAATGCCGACCCTGCGAAACGAGCAAAAGCGTTAGTGGCACTTGGTGTTGATGTACTCGTGATTGACACAGCTCATGGTCACCAAGATCGCATGTTGCGAGCTATCGAAGCCGTTCGTGCTGTAGCACCAAGCACCACCATTGTTGCAGGCAACGTCGTTACTCGTGAGGGAACTCGCGACTTGTTAAACGCGGGAGCTGACATCATTAAAGTCGGAGTTGGGCCAGGAGCTATGTGCACCACTCGAATGATGACTGGTGTTGGGCGTCCACAATTCAGTGCTGTGTTGGAGAGTGCTGAGATGGCCCGTTCGATGGGCAAACATGTATGGGCTGATGGTGGAGTTCGTTTCCCACGCGACGTAGCGCTTGCGTTAGCGGCCGGTGCAGCCAACGTGATGTTTGGCTCATGGCTTGCAGGTACGTATGAATCTGCTGCTGACACTTTGCGCGACACTGAAGGTCGCTTGTACAAAGAGAGTTTTGGCATGGCGTCGAACCGAGCTGTTAAAAATCGCACGCGTACAGAGACTGCTATCGAACGCGCAAAGAAAGAACTGTTTGAAGAGGGAATTAGTACCTCTCGTATGTATTTAGACCCTGTGCGTCCGGGAGTAGAGGACATCATCGACCAGATAGTGGCTGGCCTTCGATCCGCCTGCACTTATGCAGGTGCTTCTAGCATCGAAGAATTTCATGATCGCGCCGTTGTCGGGGTGCAAAGTGCAGCCGGATACGACGAAGGTCGACCTCTCGGCACAAGTTGGTAATTGTGCGCGTTATAGCGATCGATGGTCCTGCTGGGGCAGGAAAGTCGACTGTCGCGCGCCAGGTGTCTACTGAAACTGGTCTTCGGTATCTCGACACAGGAGCCATGTACCGGTGTGTGGCACTCGCAGTACAACAAACTTCCACCGACCCGCTTGATGCAGAGGCGGTGGGAAGAATTGCCCGCGAAGCAACAGTTGTGATTGAGCGCGATGCAGCAAAGTTGAATGGAGTCGATGTATCGACTGAAATTCGGTCAAGTGAAATCAATGCCATCGTCAGCATTATTGCTGGGCATACTCCAGTGCGCGATGCCATGAGAGAGCAACAGCGGCGATGGATTCATGATCACCACGGCGGGGTGGTGGAAGGTCGCGACATTGGCACTGTGGTATTCCCCGATGCAATTCTTAAGATATTTCTCACTGCGTCTCCTGAAGTTCGCGCCGAACGTCGCGTAGGTCAGACAGGCGGAGATATTACAGCAGTAGCAGCAAGTATCGCCGAACGTGACCATCTTGATTCGACGCGACTTGATTCACCATTGAAGCCTTCACAGGATTCAGTCTTAGTTGATTCCGGCAACAGAACAATTGAAGAAGTTGTAGCTGAAATTGTCACCTATTTTCAAAGTGTCGATCATGGCTGAGGTTGACACTTTTATGGCGGGACAAAGTCTTCTGAGCTGACTGTTTTACAAATTTTTCCGAGGACTGGTCGTCTTTGTATCTACGTCCTACACGCGTACAACAATTATTGGCAAGGAGAACATCCCTAAGACTGGAGCTTTTCTTCTCGCTCCCATCCATCGTTCAAATATTGACACGCCACTTGCAGCAGCCGTCACAACTCGTCGTATGCGTTTTATGGGCAAGGACTCCATCTGGAAATTCGCACCTATCGGTTGGATTATCTCAGCCCTCGGCGCATTCCCTGTGAGCCGCGGTACCGCAGACCGTGAGGCATTACGTCGATGCGTCGCGGTTCTCGAGGCGGGAGAACCTTTAGTTCTGTTTCCAGAGGGAACACGCCAAAGTGGGCCAGTAGTACATCCATTATTTGATGGTGCAACATATGTTGCTGCAAAAGCAGGTGTCCCGATCATTCCTGTCGGAATTGGTGGTTCCGAACGAGTCATGCCGAAAGGGTCGAAAATGATTTACCCCCGCAAGTGCGTGATCATTGTCGGTTCACCAATTCAAACCGTTATGAATGGCTCCGACAGAATGCCCCGCTCTGCGTTAAAAGAGTTGAGCGGAAATCTGTCAGATGAACTACAGCGTTTATTTGATGAAGCGCAACGTCTCGCTGGCAGTCCGAATAACTATTGATAGTTAGCGCTGTAAGAAGGCGCTCATCAATGCCACCATGTGAATCGGGTCGTTTGCGCCGCACATTTCTCGCGATGAATGCATCGACAACTGTGGAATACCGATATCAATTGCTTCGATACCCAGTTGTGTAGAAGTGATTGGACCGATGGTGGAACCACACGGCACATTGTTTCGCGATGCAAATGTTTGAAGGGGAATATTGTTCGATTGAGCGATTGAGCGAATATGCGCGAGTCCACGAGCAGACGTTGCATACCGTTGATTTCCGTTCACCTTGACAGCTGGTCCGTGATTTATCAGTGGTGCATGACGTGGTTCGTGACGCTCTGGATAGTTCGGATGGATTGCATGAGCGTTATCTGCCGACAAGCACCACGAAGAAGCGAGGCGATCGAACTGTTGGCCCTCACGTAACCCGTGTTGAGTAGCAATACAAGAAACGACAGTTGAGAGCATTGGACCGGCAGCACCCGTGGCACTGTTGCTTCCCACTTCCTCATGATCGTTGAGCACCAGAATTGACGTGTGTTCAGATTCGGGTGCATGTCGCAAAGCCTCGATAGCGCTCCAGCATGATGCCTGGTTGTCTAAACGTCCACTTGCCAGCAATGACTGATCGGCACCTAACAACGTCGCATGTGTGATGTCAAACAAGTGTGCATCAAACGCGGCCACATGTTCTACCCCAGAAACGTTTTTTACCCATTCAGAGAACGACAGTTTGGTTGAACCCCACACGGGAGTCATGTGCTGGTGGCGGTCGAGATGAAGACCTTTGTCTCCTATTTCTCGATCAAGATGAATTGCCAATTGTGGAATACGGGCAAGTGCCTGGTGTACCGAATACAAATGCGAATGGCCGTTTGAATCAATAACTCGACCCGCAATACCTAGGTCTCTGTCGAGCCACGAGTTGAGAAGGACGCCGCCATAGATCTCTATTGCCAATTGCGACCATCCGAGTTGATGCATATCTGGCTGGGGCAAGACGCGCAAGTTAGGAGAATCGGTGTGCGCACCAATGATTCGTAGTGCACCCTTCGGTGTACCCAGTCTCCACGCAACGATGCAGCCATCGTGCGTTATGTAGCCGAGTGTCGGGATCTCGTTACCAAGATTCTGAACAGATGTGAAGCCTGATGTGTCGAGTGATGTGGCCGCAGTGTGAACCACATGGAACGGCGTCGGGCATTGATCGAGCCAATTCAGAAGTGAACTGATGGTTGACTCAGGCATGAAACAGTCCAGTGGGTAAGCCCGAACCGCGGAGATGCGACGTCTCGTTGATTGAGAGAATGCTTCGATGTCCTGATGATGAAGCAGCGATGCGATGTATTGATGTGTAGTTCGGATAAAAGAACTGTGAGCTGGAAATGCCGAGAATATGCGCCAAATAATCGTTGATGACACCACCGTGACAGGTGACGACGACTGTGTCTCCACGGTGCTTGTCGATGATGTCCTCGATAGCTGCGAGAACGCGATTATGGAAATCTTCAGGAATCTCATCTGAGTTGAAGCCGCCTTTGGCCATCTCTAGCCAGCGTGGATCATTCGCAGCTTTCAATTCCTCGACGGGGATGTATTCATTTGAGTGCTGGTCCCATTCTGCAATTCCGGGAACCAAAATTGGCTCAATTCCAATTGCAGCCGATAACGGCTCTGCAGTTTGCACTGCGCGACGCAGTGGACTGGAATAGATTGCGTCGATATTCTCAGACATCATGTAGGAAGCAAACAGTGCCGCCTGTGCGTGCCCATCAATTGACAACTCAGGGTCAGCTGGTCCATCAGTATTTTCTTTCCTCACTGGGAGGCCATGACGCACGAGAATTAGTTCCACAACTATGAAAGGATAGGGAAGTGGCTCGTGAGCAGCATCATCGACTGGATCCCACTCCACTGTTCTCCGTGGAATCTGGTCCCGAATCTGAACTATTGGTGGTCCTAATACACGGATCATTAGATCGAAGTGGTGGTATGGCTCTGTTGGCTCGACAGATTCACGGCTCTCACCGTGTGTTGCGGTACGACAGACGTGGGTATGGCAGGTCGTGGCCACATGCAGGTCCATTCGCCGTTGATAATCAGGTGGAGGATCTTTTAACTCTCATAGGAGACAGAAAAGTGGTGCTCATTGGTCATTCTTTTGGTGGAAACATTGCTCTCGCAGCATCTGTGCGACTTCACGAGCAAGTTGTGGGCGTCAGCACATATGAGACTCCGCTGTCGTGGATGGATTGGTGGCCAGGAACTACAGCTGGGGCAATGGCCGTTGCTTCGTCTGAGTCAGATGCAGCGGAAAACTTCATGGTTCGATTAATTGGACCTAAACGATGGAATGAACTTCCTGAGCGAACACGAGGAGAGCGTCGTCGTGAGGGTGCTGCGCTAATAGGAGAACTGACTTCATTGCGCATGAAAGCGCCATGGTCCGTAGAAGATATCTCGTGTCCAGTTCTGTGCGGCTACGGATCGAACGGCTCGAAACATCATGCCGAGGGCGCCAGATGGCTCGCGAACAACGTAAAAAATGCACGCTTAGTTAAATTGGAAGATGCTGCTCATAGTGCGCCAATGACTCACCCATTGCAATTCGTAACAGAGCTAGTACTACCTCATTGCGAGGGCTGAGGAACCGAGACCTTTATCTCTTGTCCAAAGAAGGTGCAGGTTGTGTCAACCGCTGCCGTAGCAGTGGCCTGAGCTTTTACAGAGTTCGCACAGTCAATAACTTGGGCGCGTTGTGAATAGCCAGCTAGGGCAATCGCTATGAAAACAATGAGAGAGATGATTTTGCCGACAATGGATGACACCACTTTCATAAGAACCAGACCAATAATTATTGAGGCTCCAGAAAGTCCCATAGCGAGGTTTTTCAGGGTTTGGATGTCAGTTGAGGCCCATAAGGAGTTCATTCCATCACCATAGATGGCGAACAGCCCGTAGCGTTGTCATTATGTCTGATGAGCAATTCACGGTCGCGATTCTCATTGGTGGCGATAGCTCACGCATGGGCGTCGACAAGGCGACCTTTGAAGTTGACGGAATTTCAATGGCAAATCGGGTTTCGCTCGCGGCGCATGAAGCTGGAGCAACCCAGGTATTGATTATCGGTGGCACCGCATCTCGTGCCAAGTCAATTAACGGCACATGGAAGAAGGACGGATATCCGGGTGAAGGGCCGCTTGGTGGAGTCATCACCGCACTGAAGCACGCCGATCATGATTCTGTTGTCGTGTTGTCGTGCGACATGCCGTTTATTACAAGTGCAGTGATTACGAATCTTGTTAGCGGACTGAACGATGCTCAAGCAACGGTTGGTCGGACAGATCGACTGAATTGGTTGTGTGCAGCGTGGTCGAAAGAAGAATGCTCTTCAACGTTGCAATCTGTCTGGAAGAGAAACGAAAGAGCAGTACACCGTGCTGCCGTTCTTCTTGACGTGGCCGAAGTGCCTGTTCCTGCTAATGCAGTTCGAAACATCAATTCATTCGCAGATCTGAATCCTTCCGACGAGACAACTACAATCTGAACATGTCGATTTCTGAAATATCAATATCTGAACTGGCCGCTCTTGCCGAACCCACCGTCATCGATGTTCGTGAAGTAGATGAATATGTATCGGGTCATGTTCCCGGAGCCATCAACATTGCTCTGTCTGAATTGGTGGGACGTGAAGACGAGTGCGGTCTTGGCTCCACTGTGTATGTCATCTGCCAGGCTGGCGGGCGTAGCTTGCGCGCGTGTGGTCATTTGTCGACCATTCCTAGCCTTGATGGCACAACATTTATCAATGTTGCTGGTGGTACCGGAATGTGGATTGTTGAAGGGCACGAGGTGACCACGGGTGACACAGCGTCCTGACATTTCCTTTGAATGGATTGATACAAACTCTGCATTGATTGAGTTTGTTTCCTACGCGTCTTCACAGGATGTGTATTACCTGGATACAGAATTTCATAGGGAGAAAACGTATTTCCCTCAGTTGGCGTTGATACAAATCGCTACTGGCGACCGGCTCGGAGTTATAGATCCGATGTCATGCGATGCGACATTGATGAGACCTCTCATGGATGGACCATCGTTGTGTGTGCTGCACGCCGCTCAACAAGACCTTGACGTTCTGACTCAAAGTGTGGGTTTTGTACCGTCACGTATTTTGGACACTCAGTTATGCGCCAGTTTCCTCGGATACACGCAACCATCGCTCGCTTCTTTGTTGCAGTCACTATTGAAGATTGTTGTTCCGAAAGGTGACCGCCTGACCGACTGGTTACGCAGACCTTTGACGTCAGACCAATTGAAATACGCTGCGTCAGATGTGGCTTACTTGGCCGAACTATCTTCCATCATTTTCTCAGATCTTGAGATACGTGGCCGAATGGAGTGGGCAGCAGAAGCGTGTGAAGAACTGCGCACTAAGCCAACTGGACCAAACCCGCCAGAAGAGGCGTGGCTGCGTGTCAAAGATGTTCGAACATTACGCGGCAAGTCTCGCTTTGTTGCCCGTGCTGTAGCTAAATGGCGCGAAGAACGTGCAATGGATCTTGATCTTCCTCCCCGACATGTTTTGTCGGATATCGCTGTTCTCGGAGTTGCACAGCGAGCACCTCGTACGGCTGATGACCTTCTGCAAAGCAGGGGAGTCGACAATCGTCACGCAAACGGTGTCCACGGAAAAGCGCTACTCGAGGCCATTCAGTTTGGTGTAAGTGACTCGGTTGATGGCGAACTCAATTTGCCATCTAGTGACGGTGACGATCTTGAAAAGTCCATGAGACCTGCAGTGACTCTTGTGTCAGCATGGATTACAGAACTTGCCAAGCAAAGCGAACTCGATGCTGGGCTTCTCGCCACGCGCAAGGACATCGTCGATCTTCTCAGCGGCTCACCAGAAGCCCGTCTTCGTCATGGATGGCGTAAGGACATAGTTGGTGCCGATATCGAAGATCTCGTTGCCGGACGAAAGGCCCTGACATTTACAGGAACCTCTGGTTCTGGACTCAAACTGGTCGATATTGACCCTTGATGAGGCAAAGGTCATCTTTTTGTCTCACCGACCTGTACACTCGTTTCGGTTGTCCAGTAGGCATTTATGCCAATGAAATGTTCGGAGACCGACCATGAAAAAAGGTCGACATCGCCGGTTTGAAGAAGCGCGGAAATTGAAGCAAGCAGGCCCCAGTGCTGCAGACCTAGGTCTTGGTGACTCACCACGAGTGAGTGCTACCGATGATGATGAGTATGCAGCCATTGCCGAGCGCTACGGGGTGCGCTTCGACGAAGACGAAGACGATTCCGAAGACGACATCGATTAATCCGGATAGCCGGACAGAAAACGAAATACCCCCATGACAAACTCCTTACGCAATGTTGCCCTAGTGGCGCACGTCGACCACGGCAAAACCACACTTGTAGACACTCTTTTGAGGTCGACAGGCGCTTTCGCCTCTCATGCAGCAGTGATTGACCGCATCATGGACTCTGACGACCAAGAACGTGAGCGTGGTATCACCATTCTTGCCAGAGCCGCTCGTATCAATTACGGAAGCACCTTGATCAACATTGTTGATACTCCAGGTCACGCTGACTTTGGTGGGGAAGTAGAGCGGGCATTGGCACTTGTTGACGGAATCGTTCTTCTGGTTGATGCAGCAGAAGGTCCGCTTCCTCAAACTCGCTATGTTTTGTCGAAGGCACTCGGCCTTGGTCTTCCCGTAATCCTCGTAATCAACAAGGTTGACCGGGGAGACGCTCGCCCTGACGAAGTACTCGTAGAGGTTGAACAATTATTCCTTGACCTTGCTAGCTCAGATGATCAATTGTCGTTCCCCGTTATCTCTGCCGTAGCCCGTGAAGGTCGCGCAATGATGGGTATCGGAATGCCTGGAGCAGATGCTGATCTGACATGTCTTCTTGACACCATTTTGTCAACAGTTCCTGCGCCTACTGGTGATCCAACAGCGCCGCTTGCAGCGCTTGTCACGAACCTTGATGCATCTGAATACCTTGGTCGTCTTGCTATCGGCCGCGTTCACAGTGGCGTAATGAAAAAAGGCGAAACCGTTGCATTGTGGGGCAAAGACACTGACGGAAATCCGCTCAAGCGCCGTATTGCGCAACTCAGTGTGTTCGACGGAGTCGGCAGAACGGAAGTTGATTCCATTTCTGCCGGTGACCTTTTCGTTCTCGCAGGTATTCCTGAAGTCGAAGTGGGTGACACTATTTCGGCGATTACCGTAACGACACCGTTGCCTCGCCTTGAAGTTGACGAACCAGTTATCCGTATGGCGTTCGGCGTAAACACTTCGCCATATGCAGGTCGCGAAGGCAAGTTTGTTACCAGCCGCCACCTACGCGATCGCTTGCAAAAAGAAATTCTCGGAAACGTTTCAATCAAGATTGCTGACACCGATTCTCCAGACGTCACCAGCGTTGCAGGTCGAGGTGAACTTCAACTCGCAGTTCTTATTGAGAACATGCGCCGCGAAGGGTTCGAGCTTCAAGTTGGCCGACCCGAAGTAATCACAAAAGAGATCAACGGCAAGCGCCATGAGCCGCTTGAAGCTGGGACGTGCGACGTGCCAGACGAGCATGTCGGCACCATTACTCAGGGACTTGCTCCGCGTAAAGGTCGAGTAACAGACCTTCGCCCTGGAGATCCGGGACGCACCATCGTGTCCTTCGAGGCTCCCTCACGTGGCCTTATCGGTTTCCGTTCAATGTTGATGTCGAGTACTCGCGGAACAGCATTGCTACACCAGACACACGCAGGCTGGACCCCATGGGTGGGCGAACTGCCGCATCGCTTGGGTGGTGCCATGATTGCTGACCGCATCGGTTCAACAACTGGCTATGCACTCGACAACCTTCAATTGCGCGGAGAGCTTTTCGTAGCGCCTGGTGTTGAGGTGTACGAAGGAATGGTCATCGGAGAAGCCGCACGTGGCGAAGAGATGGTCGTGAACGCTGTACGCGCCAAAGAAAAGACCAACATTCGTACGCACAGCCACGATGATGGCCCGAAACTTGCAACTCCTGTCGACCACACCTTGGAAACCGCAATCGAATGGATTGGTGATGACGAGCTTGTCGAAGTCACACCGAAGAGCATCCGTATTCGTAAGCGCGGGCTCAGCATTGAAGAGCGCCGCAAATCTACGAAAAAGGGCTAACGAGCCCGTTCGTATTAGTCCCTCTTGCGAAGAGCAGGATGGGGTAGTGGAACTCCGACAGGAGCAGAAAGCATCTTCACCAAGACGTCATAGGCCTTCTTGCCCATGATCTCTGTCAATTCGTCTGTAAAAAACGTGTACGTCGGATCTTTGCCCACGAAAGCGTCTGCAGACTCGGTGCACCACCAATGAAAATCGTCTCCGCCTTCACCCCAGTCGCGGCGCTTCCACTCACGAATGGTTGAAACAACGTAGCCGCCGTCCTCAATGTGTTCTTCGAGACGAATTGGAACTTGCCAGCAGACATCAGGTTTCCAGTCCATGTGGCGCTCTCCGGCTTCAACTGCAGCAATATGGAATGCACAGCCGGTGCCACCTTCAAAACCTGGAGGATTATGGAATATGCATGCGCCGTTGACAACGCGAGTCTTCTTTTCACCATCTTTTTCAGTGACGAACCAGCCCTTGTCCTTTGCCTTATCTTTGTTCTTCCAGTGGCGACCCTTGAGTCGCTTTACATATTTGGTGACGTTCTTAAAGTCTTTTTCATCGAGGAAATGCGCGCCGAAAGAACAGCAACCATGCATCAGTTCCGGAGAGGCATCATCAAGAATTCCTTGGCACCCTTGACCGTAAATGCATTTGTAACTTGATCGCAAGAATGTTGCATCGAGCATCCATGTACGCATTTCATCGGGATCTTCGAAACTGATCCATTCGTGGGGTTGGTCTTCTCTAAGCACAAGACGTAACGCTACGCCATCGGACCCCTTGTCGCACTCATCGTCTTCTTTTGTGTCACAGTATTTACCTAATCGTCATCTATGAAAGGGCGCCGCGATGAGTGACATAGACGAGATAATTTCTGACCTTGAGCGAGCTAGTGAGGCATTGAACGACACCGCGATGTCACTGATAACTGAAGCGATTCGCAGTGGCGAAAAAGAACGCCCGGCGCTTGAGAAGAAAGTGTCTCAAGCCCGCCGTGCAGTCGACAAGGCGCTGTACATTCTTCGGGCTGTTTAGAACTGGTTGAGGGCGTCGATTAGTTCACGCAGATCAGCAAAACCCTTAGCGGCATATCTCAGGCTTACACGCGGCATCTCAGGCATATCGTTGTCATGAATTTCTTCAGCCGTCGCAGTTGTTTGTTCGATCACTCCGTCTGAGGCCAGCGCAGCACAGCGACGAGCAATTTCTGAGAAACGTTCTGTTGGCACAGAACGTTGCAGTCTGATGTACAACACGTCATTCACAAACCGTATGGAATGGTAATTGGCGTAGAAGTTCGTAATCTCATTGACTGCATCTTCAATGTTGTCGGTGATCGTGTACAGCGATGTATCACTTTCCGAAATGAGACCATGATCTAGAAGCAATGGTTCCAGTACCTTCATTAGCGGTGTCCAGAAGGGTTGCCCAGGTACTTCGAGGAAAACGATAGGGACTGGAACTGATTTTGCGGTTTGAGCAAGAGTAAGAAGTTCGAATGTTTCATCAAGAGTTCCAAACCCACCTGGCATGCAGAGAAAGGCATGCGACTCTTTCACCAGCATCAACTTGCGTGTGAAGAAATAACGCATGCTGACGTACTTATCGTCCCCTGCAATAACGGAATTTGCTCCGGATTCGAAGGGGAGTCGAATGGAGACACCAATCGACTTCTCCACACCAGCACCCACCATGCCAGCTTCCATAATCCCAGGACCAGCGCCGGTTACAACCATGAAGTTATTTTCAGCCAAGGCCTTTGCTGTAGCGGCTGTCAACGCATATATGGGACTATCGGCAGTAGTCCGAGCTGAGCCGAAGATCGACACTTTCCGAATATCTCTGTACGGGGCAAACATTGTGAAAGCGCGACTCATCTCTTCAATGGCAGCGCTCGCAATCTTGATATCCAAAGATGATGACGGTCCGCTTACAAGTTCGGTGACAGTTGTGATGAACCGATTCAACTGACGTATGTCGGAGGATGAACGCTGAATACTCTCGAAACTCTCAAGCAGATCATTGATCGCTTTACGTGTGTTCGACGAAGTGGTCACTGCTCTACGAAAATCCTTCTGCTTTATCTTCGAGCACGCCGATCAGTTCATCAAAACTCTTGATAAAAGATGCAACGCCTTCAGCTTCCAATTGCGCGGCTACCTCATCAACGTCGATCGCATTCATGGCCAATTCTGCCCATTGCCGACGGCTTATTCCGATATTGGAATCGATTGTTCGTGAGACAGTGCCGCGTTGCGAGAAAGCCTCCAATGTTGCGTCGGGCAGCGTGTTAACGGTGTCTGGTCCGATTAGCTCATCTACGTACATCGTGTCGGAGTATGAGGGGTTCTTCGTAGATGTCGACGCCCACAATGGACGCTGAACAGATGCGCCAACTTTAGCGAGAGCATCCCAACGTGGACCACTGAAGGTCTTCTGGAATGCGGCATAGGCGAGTCGAGCTTGGTTGACAGCGGCAGTCCCACGCAGCGCCAAGGCGCTAGGTGTACCGAGTTGGTCGAGACGCTTGTCGATCTCGTTATCAACGCGACTAATAAAAAAGCTTGCAACGCTTGCGATATTGGATACGGGGGACCCTGAAGCCATTCGCTGTTCAAGTCCGTCGATGTACGCATCCATGACTTCTTGATAACGCGACAGACTGAAGATCAAAGTGACATTTACGTTTCTTCCTTCAGCGATCATTTCTCGAATTGCTGGAAGTCCCTGTTGCGTGGCTGGAATCTTTATCATCACGTTCGGACGCGCAATGCGTTCGTGCAATAATCGAGCAGCCGACAGTGTTCCAGCAGTGTCATGAGCGAGCGATGGATCTACTTCGACACTGACATAACCATCAGAACCTCTTGATTGGGAATACAGAGGCGCAAACACGTCAAGCGCCCCATGAATATCTTGAAGAACTAGTTCCCAATAGGCGTCACGGGCAGTGGATCCTTTACGAATTTCACTGGTGAATTGCTCGTCGTAGTCAGCACTGCCCTGTATTGCTTTTTGAAAGATTGTGGGGTTCGATGTCAGTCCTCGAATGCCCCGTTCTACCAATGATGCAAGAGTGCCAGAGGTGAGATAGCCGCGCTGCAAATTATCAAGCCACGGACTTTGACCCTGTTCAGATGACAGTCTCTTGAGAGAATCACTCATCGAGCAATCGCATTTCGTGTTACTTCTGCTACGTGAGTTGCTGTTATTCCTAATTCTGCCATGACGACATTCCCTGGTGCACTTGCGCCGAACCGGTCAATACCAACGCTGTTAGTGGCGTAGGCGGCCCAACCAAAGGTGGTTCCTGCTTCCACACTGATGCGGGGGAGTAACCGCGGAAGAATCTCTTCTTGACGTGCCTTCGAAAGAGAAGCGAAACGTTCCCACGATGGCATTGTCACAACATTGACGTTGATACCTTCCTCGCGTAACACATTTGCCGCATCCACCGCTACAGATAATTCGCTTCCGGTACCGATGATGATTGCTTGCGGTTTTTTAGTCGACACGATGACACCAGCTCCGTCTGCGACAGCTGAACCATCAGTCAGAGCAACGACTGTCTGACGAGACAAAATAAGTGCAGTTGGCCCGTCATGTGTTGCAGCAATCAACCACGCCTGCGCAGTTTCATTTGCATCAGCAGGACGAATTACCTGCAGCCCTGGAATAGCGCGCAACGACGCCAACTGCTCAACTGGTTGATGTGTAGGGCCATCTTCGCCAACTCCAACAGAGTCGTGACTGAACACAAACACTGTGCGAGCGCGTGAGAGAGCTGCTAACCGAATGGCAGGGCGCATATAGTCAGCAAAGACGAAGAATGTTCCACCGACTGGTAACACGCCACCATGAAGCGCCATGCCTACCATTGCGGCTCCCATCGCATGTTCGCGGATTCCGTAGTAGATCTGCTTTCCAGCACGATTCTCTGCAGAATATGTACTGGTCTCTGCAAGTTTTGCCCCGGTATTACCGGTGAGGTCTGCGGCTCCGGCGAGTACGAATGGCAAAGCACCACCCGTTGCCTCTAAGACTTTTTGAAAGGCTTGGCGAGTAGCCAATTTTGTATCGGATGGGAACACCGGAAGAACAGAAGCGATTTGTTCCTTTGTAGCTACACCAAATGTGGATGGGATCAAAGCTGGCGACACCGATTGTGTTCGCTTTTTCCATTCTGAATGAACGGCGTTCCCACGCTCACGACATAACGCCCGGTATTCAGAAACGAACGTGTCTGGTGCATAAAACGGTTCGTCTGGAATGCCCATAACTTTTTTGGTCGCACTTACAAGTGGGGCAGTAAAAGGGTTTCCATGAGCTTCGTGTTTGTCTGTGAGGTCCGGAGACGGATAACCGATATGCGAACGAAGAACTACCAAGGTGGGAGCGCCAACGTGATCTCGTGCTGTCACTAACACTTTCTCCAGAGCGTCACAATCATCGGCAATCTCACCAGCTTCAATCACATTCCAACCGTACGCACGGAATCGCGCTGGCGCATCGTCACTGCATGACAACGACGTGCTGCCGTCGATAGTGATTTTGTTGTCATCAAAAATGCAAACCAAGTGGTCAAGTTTCAGATGACCAGCGAGTGAAGCGGCTTCATGGCTGATGCCCTCCATCAGGCACCCATCGCCAGTAATTACGTATGTATGGTGATTTATGGCATCTTTTCCGTGAACAGCGCGCAGATGTGATTCTGCAATCGCCATACCAACTGCATTTGCAAAACCTTGTCCGAGCGGACCAGTAGTCACTTCAACGCCTGCAGTATGGCCAACTTCTGGGTGACCAGGTGTTGCAGAATTCCACTGACGGAACAATTTGAGATCAGATATTTCTAATCCGTATCCGGACAGGAACAACAGGGCGTACTGCAGAATAGAGGCATGACCGTTTGAAAGAATCAAACGATCGCGATCAATGAAATCCGGTGATGTGGGGTCGTGTTTCAAAATACGGCTGTACAGAACATGTGCGAGTGGCGCAAGTGCCATCGCTGTTCCTTGGTGACCGCTGTTTGCGGCCAGGGGCGCATCCATCGCAATTCCTCGAATAATCGAAATAGCGAGGGCGTCTTGTTCGGGGCTTAATTGTGTAGGCACATCATGATGGTAATCGGCGCCAGGCTTTGAGAACGGAAAGATCGGTATCGAGAGCGAGGAGATCTGCCATCTGTCCGTGTCGGATGCGCCCCATTTCGGTCAAACCAACTAGGTCTGCGGGAATTGACGTTGCGCTCGCTAGAGCCGACTCGAGCGAAACACCACATTCACGAACCACGCGCTGCACACATTCACCTAAAGGTGTACATGAACCAGCGAGGGTGTCGTCGACGAGTCGTGGTGCGCCATTTCGAATCTCAATTCCAGGCCGAGGCCCTGATGTCGTTTCCCATGAAACCGAATCCGACACTAAACAGATTCGATTGCCGGCTGCTCGGAAGGCGAGCGCTAGGGCGTCTATCTGGACATGGACTCCATCGGCTATTAATCCGCAGGAAATTCGATCGTCAATAAGTGCCCACATTGCAAGACCTGGGTCACGATGATGAACTCCACTCATTCCGTTGAACAAGTGAGTAACCATTGATGCGCCAGCATCGACAGCATTCTCGAACTGACTTTTTGTTGGTCGTGAGTGTCCGAGCGACACCGTAATGTTGCGTCCACGTAATGACAGGATTGCGGGGATGACATCGATTTGTTCGGGAGCAACAGTTACTAGGCGAACAGAAGGCAGTAAACGAGAAAGCCAATCCGAATCACAAGCAATGATGTGCTTGACCGGGTGAGCGCCTGGGGCACCACCGAGAAATGGACCCTCTACGTGTATTCCCGCAAAACCTTGTACACGACCTGATTGAAAGGAATCGTTAAGCGAAGCCAAGGAAGCAGACATTTTTTCAAGCGGAGCTGTAACTATGGTTCCCAACCAACTGGTTGTACCTCGTTCGAGCATCCACTGGTCAAGTCGCACTAGATCTTCAGTAGATGCGCTTGACACATGAACGTTTTCAAAGCCGTTCATTTGAATATCCACGAAGCCAGGACACACCACGGAGTATTCAGAATCTCCAACATGCTCGTCAATTGATTCAACGAGCCCCTGGTCGGACACAACTATTCGTCGTGGCCCGTGGAGCATGTCTCCATCAAAAAATTGACTGCAGGTGATCTCGCGTGACACGTTCAAAATGTAGTGGGATTTTTAGTTGAACGAAGCCTTCGCCGTCGCCGTCAGACGAATATCAGAGAAACGTACCGTTGCTAACCGCAAAGTAGTGAGAGTCTTTATGACCCACCACCCTGGATCAACCTGGAACCATCTGTGCGACAATCGCGGGGATGATGGTGCCGCGTGGTGATTGTTGTGGAGACCTTCTCCCATTGTGAAGAAAGCTAACCACTGGAGATTGGTGGCACGATTGTCATACGGTCTGCGGCCAAAATGATGCCCCAGGGCATTGACCGCAGCGTTGCTAGCTAAATAAACGTTTGCATGAATGAACGCTGCCAGAAGTCCGGTCCATGGTCCGAGCACAATCATCAAAATTGCTATGCCCGTAAGAAGTCCGGTTTTATTATGGCCAAAAAAGATCTTGTCCCATCGGTCGTCAGGCAAGTCTTTGGCGTAGCGATCAATAGTGGTCGGATCAAGAACAGTCGCTCTGTATAAGGCGACATTTTTTGCTTGTACTTTTTTCCATCCAAGTAAGACAGGGGAGTGTGGATCGCCTTCGATATCGGTGTAGGCGTGGTGTTTTCTGTGCACAGCCACCCACTCCTTCGGCTTTATGCCGGTTGAAAGCCACAGCACGGCGCGGAAGACAACCGCAACTGATGGTCTGATAGTGAGTGCCCGATGGCTCAGAGCCCGATGCAAATACACCGTTGTACACGTGTTAGCAGCGGTACAGACGACTGCTGCAACCAGGGAGGCGGTCAGGACACTGGAGAATATCGAACTCATAGCTCCACCCTAACGGGCTACCTACTGGTAGGTAGGGCAGAAGTGGCGGTAAGTTGCAAAGGTGTCCGATGTAACAGAAGAGATCAGTTCTAAGTCCACCCGAGAATTGATCCTCGACGAGGCTCTGCATTGCTTTGCTGACCGTGGCTATGAGGGAACGTCTCTCAATGACATAGCTGCCGGGGTAGGTATACGACGTCCTAGTTTGCTTCACCATTTTCCTAGCAAAGAAGCTTTGTACACCGACGTTTTCGAAATGCTTTTATCTGAGTGGCTGGAAGGTCTCGAGGTAGCAATGGCGTCGCCAGCGTCAGGATGGGATAAAGCTGAACTAGTCATTCGAGCCGGATTCGATTTGTTTGCACGTACTCCCGATTACGTTCGCATCATGCGACGAGAAGCACTAGATAGCGGTGTTCACGTGGGTGTTGATCTTTCAGGTTTGTTGCGACCGCTATTCGATAGTGCTTGTGCGTATTTCACCTCCGAGATGGACGCAGGACACTTTCGCCGTCATAACTCTCAACACCTCATCATTACGGGGTACGGCGCAATTTTGACCTACTTTTCCGATGCTCCGTTCATTGACGAACTTCTGAATGATCAAGCTCTTACTCCTCAGAATGTGCGTGACCATTGCGATCATGTTGTCGCGTTCTTTCGCGCTGCTCTCGTCGCCTAGACCAGAGTTGTTACATCCGATACGGTTGCCCCATGTCATTTTGGGTTAACAACAGTCGCACTATCGGGTACTCGTCAGAAGGGTCGGGAATACCGATTCTGGCTTTTCACGGCACTACTCAAGCCGCCAACGCGTGGACGCAAGTGCAACAAGCGTGTTCAGCCAATCTTGAATGGGTCACTTTTGAGTTCCCGGGGTCTGGTGAATCTGATATGCCCACAGCACCGATTGATCTTGATGGCGTAGTTGCCGATGCGGTTGCGTTGATGAATCACTTAGGTCACCAACGATTTCACGTCATCGGTTATTCACTCGGGGCTGTGGCGGCGTTGCAATGTGCTGCAAACTTTCCTGAATCAGTGATCACGGTTACTTCTTTGTGTGGATGGTCCCAATCAGACGCGCGCATGAAAGTGACGTTTGACTTGTGGCGTCGTTTAATTGCAATTGACCGTGAACTGTTTATGCGTTATGCACTCGCTGACGGTTACACAGCGGCCGGTCTCGAGGTTCTGGAACCAATGTTCGAAGCTGTGGTCGGAATAGCCGCAGCGACGGTGCAACCTGGGTCTGATGCACAACTTGAACTCGACATTCGTATTGATATCGAAAAGAGCCTGGGACGCATCACGGCACCTTGCCTCGTAATAGGCGGCATCGAAGATCGATGGGTAGACATTTCGAAATCACGACACATTGCCGCCACAGTGACTGGGGCAACTCTCGTTGAACTGCCCGCTGGACACCTGGTAATTGGTGAATTACCAGCAGAAATTGCGTCCGCGCTCTCTGCTCACGTGGCATAAAGACCCGTGCCCAATACGAGCACCCGTCGTTCGCAGCCTTTACTGACTACCGTATGTAGTCGTGTCATCTGAGCAATCTTCCACCCTGTCTGAATCCGATTCAAAGTTGTTGCTGTCGTCGTACAGCGTTCCCTTTGCTCCTGAGAAGAAAACAAGTACACCAACAGAAGCAGTCGCAGCAGCTGATCAACTTGGTTATCCAGTTGTTGTAAAGCTCGGTGGTGACAACATTGCCCACAAGACCGAACGCGGACTTGTTCGTTTACGACTGAATAATGCCGAAGCTGTTTCTGACGCAGCCACAAGCCTCTTGGCAGCCGCTACAACTGCAG
>JBAXUC010000140.1:0-3550 GCA_037129855.1 Actinomycetota bacterium
GCGCTAGTGATGCAGCAACTGCAATAGGACCAAACCCACTGGCGACATGAGCGTGCATACGTTCAGCAAACTGCACACCTGTTTCAACCCCAGCAATGCGCATGCCTGCAAGTTCTTCAAAAGCGACGCGTCCCATGGGGCCAGCGTAGCGAACATATGTTCGATGGTTTCAGGGGGCTCCCCTGCGGCACCTATGCGGCGGTGAGACGGGCACGAGCGTTACGGCTGCGCTCGAACAAGTGCGGCGGAATGCGTGGGTCTTCGCCAGATGGAGCCGCGGTGTCGCCACCTGATGAAGCAGCCGGAGCTACTTCTGCTGGCATCGAAGCAAGAAGTTCTTCAAGTGTTGGCGGCACCATGCCTGGCTTCCAGTACTGATACAGATCGCGCACAATGTCATTGAGACCCGCCTGTGAGGCTCCTGCCTCAAGCGACGCAGTGATGATGTTTCCGTACACATGAACCCAGGACACATGCCCTGCTTCAAAGAAACGGCGGGCGATAACAGCGGCGGGGCGAGGACCCTTTGCTTCGGCGGCACTAGTAAAGCGTTCGTGGCCCATTCCGGTGAGAGAGCGATTGGTCTCAAACCGCACAATGGTGGACACGCCACCAGCTTTTTGTTCTACTGCCACAAGCTGTCCCATAAGGCTCCACGCTAGTCAATTTCCACCTGGCTTCGCCCATCAATCGACATCCCGATACGGTGGTGTGAGTAGAAAACGACCCGCTCGGGTCTGACTAAGGGGACAAACACACCATGGCTGACATCACCATCGCAGAATTTGAAAAAGAAGCACTTGCCTTTCTCGAGGCAAACGCGGAACGCCGTGTGGCTGAAAAAGCATTCGTTTGGGGCGAAGGCGCAGACACCTTCTATCGCGAGCGCGATCGCGACGCAGAGTTCACTCAAGCGCAAGAAGCCAAAGTGTGGCGCAGTAAGAAATTCAAGGCTGGCTTTGGATGGATTACCGGACCAAAGAAATACGGCGGCCGCGAACTTCCCGCTGCATACGATCGTTTGTACAGCCAACTCGAAGTGCAATTCCGCATTGCCGACCAAAGCTGCTTCGGCATTGGTCTTGGCATGGTGGCTCCAACAATCCTTGCGCATGCAACTCCTGCAGCTCTTGACTTGTACATCAAGCAAATGTGGAGCGCCGAAATCATTGGTTGCCAATTGTTCTCAGAGCCAGGTGCAGGTTCAGACCTTGCATCACTCACCACAAAAGCTGTCAAAGACGGTGACGAGTGGATCATCACTGGCCAAAAAGTGTGGACCTCAGGTGCGCACTACTCAGACATCGGTGAAATCATCTGCCGTACCGACTGGGATATGCCAAAGCACAAAGGCCTTACTGGCTTTATCGTCGACATGAAAGCTCCTGGCGTAGATATTCGTCCACTCAAGCAGATGACCGGCGGCGCAAGCTTCAACGAAATCTTCTTCAACGAAGTGCGCGTGCGCGATGACCACCGTCTTGGTGACATCAACAACGGCTGGAACGTAGCTCTCACAACTCTCATGAACGAGCGCGCGTCAATCGGTGGCGGCAACGCTGGCGACAGCAACTTGCTCACCCGTGTGATTGCAATGGTCAAGCATTACGGACTCGACACAGACCCACTCATCCGTGTGCAACTTGCAGACATCGTTATGAACTACCGCATTGCAGCTATGAACGCTCAGCGTACTGCTGCATCTGCCAAGGCCGGAAAACTTCCTGGACCTGAAGGTTCAGTTGGCAAGATGGTGTTGGTGAACAACCAAGCTCGTCTTGTGAAGTTCGTGTCACATGTTCTCGGACCAAAGCTCATCGCAGACAGCGGCGAGTGGGGCACCTACGCATGGTCAAACTTCGTACTTGGCGCACCTGGCCTTCGTATTGCTGGTGGTTCAGACGAAGTGATGCGCAACATCGTTGGTGAGCGCGTGCTCGGTCTTCCAAAAGACATGGGAATCGACTCAGTGTCTCCATTCAAAGACATCAAAGTCTCAGGCGCTAAGAGTTAAGCATTTAATCCGGCATACGCAGCATTAAGCAAGGCTTCAGCTCGCAAACCACCAATAATGCCACCCTCCATCTTGTTCATCATGTAGGAGATAGTGACACCACGGCCTACGTCATTAACAATGATTGATCCGCCATATCCGCCCCAGAAGCACACTTTGCCTTCTGGGATATATGGGATTGTTTCAGCGCATGGAAGCCCATACCCGATACCAAAGCGAAGTGGAATTCCAAGAACTAAATCCACCCCATACGACTGCTCTTTGAATATTTGGTCAATCGTTGAAGTTGACAAAAGCCGAACGCCATCAACTTCACCACCACTAGTGAGGATCGACTGAACTCGCGCTACAGACTTAGCATTACCGTGCCCGTTGGCAGCTGGGACCTCTGCAGATTTCCATTTATCTGTCCACGTATTGGTTGCGTCTGCGCCAAGCGGACCCGTAAAAGTCTTGATTGCGACGCTGTCTGGATCCATGGCATCCAAATCAAAAGGCATTGGAGGCGGTGGAACAACGTGTGAGACGCGCCCGAAGTTCGACTTGTCTAATCCGATGTGAAAATCAGCTCCGAGCGGGCCTGCGATCTCCTCTTTGAAAAAAGTGCCTAGAGATTTTCCGGTGATACGTCGAACAACTTCACCAATCAAATGGCCTTGGTTCATGGCGTGGTACCCAGAAGCTGTGCCCGGTTCCCACCACAAAGCTTGGGCAGCCAAAATGGACGTTGACTTATTCCAATCAAGAATGTCGTCGAACTCAACTGGTTGCGCCCATCCGGATACTCCCGAGGTGTGAGACATGATGTGACGGACAAGAACTTTGTCTTTCCCATTTGCAGCAAATTCTGGCCAGTACTGAGCCACTGGTGCATCAAAATCTAATAAACCTCTATCGAACAAAACCAGTGCACACATGGCAGCCATGGTCTTCGTTGTGGACCAGACATTGGTAATCGTGTTTTCATTCCACGGAGTCTTCTTTTCGGTATCGGCCCATCCTCCCCACATATCAACCACGAATTTTCCGTTAATAGTTACAGCAACAGACGCACCTAAGTCATCACCGGAATCAATACTTCGGCTCAACACTTCCTTCATTGCTACAAATTTTGGATCACAGAATCCTGATATCTCAGCCATTTTAATTATTTCCTGTCTCTAGGACTTTTTGTCCTAAGTAACTTGCTTCCAAGAACTCTTGATTTGAACGCAATTCTTCTGCGCTTCCACTCATCACCACTTCACCGTGGCTCAGAATATAAGCGCGATCAGCAGATCGCAGAGCTGCATGAATATGTTGCTCTACAAGCAGAACACCCACTCCAGATGTAGACGCAATCGTGCTCAATATCGGAAGCAACCGATTAAAAATAATCGGAGCTAGTCCCATGCTCATTTCGTCCACCATTAAGACTTTTGGATCTGCCAACAACTTGCAACCCAGAGCCAACATTTGCTGCTCTCCACCCGAGAGCAATCCGGACTTCCGGCGAACGAGAGGTTTCAGTGCGGGGAAATAGTCAAAGATTTGATC
>JBAXUC010000141.1:0-3547 GCA_037129855.1 Actinomycetota bacterium
ATTCTGGCCCTAGTAAAACCACCGCCAAAGGCACGCGCAGAAGGCGACTTGGCCGAAGCACCGAAAGCCCGTAGCTATCTGATGATTGCAATCGGTGCCGTCGCCGGCTTATGGGCGTTGGCCAGTCTGATTCGTTGAAAGACGCCACGAGTACTGTTTCGTTTATGGCATTCGGACAACCAGCTGGCCCACCAGCTACTGCAAAACAAACGCGAGAACTTCTCGAACTCTTGAACGAAGCTGGTCATACAGATTTTCGTGATGCGCGCGGCCCCATGGGTTTCAACCAACGCCAAGCAGGTGGCCGGTTCACTCGCGACGAAGCCGATGCCTTCATTGCCCAACTTCAGGAATGGGCCGAGATCGCCGAATCAGCTGATGCTGCACCTACCCCCGTTGCCCCAACTCCTCAGGCAATCAAACCCAAAGTCACTGCTGCCGAACGTTCACTCAAATCAGTCCCCGCCGAGGTTCTGGCTGCTGAATTACAGCGCCGGGGCTGGGTTGTGATGGAACCGTAACCAGGTGGCTGCGGATCGCTATCTAGAAAACTAATCGATCACCTGCAGAATGCGTTCTGAATTCATCGGGGCGTGAAGTGCCGCATTGGGTAGGGTTTGATTCGTGATTCTGTCTGACCGTGACCTTCGAACCGAACTGGCCGCCGGCCGCATCATCATCGAGCCGTTCGATGAGTCGTGCGTGCAGCCAAGCAGCATCGATATCAAGGTGCACAACCTGTTTCGCGTGTTCCGCAACCACACTGCTGGCATCATCGACGTAAAGAAGGACATGACTGACCTCACCGAACTGGTGGACATTCCCCTTGATGGCGTCTTTATTTTGCACCCAGGCGAATTTGTCCTTGGTTCCACTCTTGAGCGGGTGGCAGTACCGAACGATTTGGTGGCACGAGTTGAGGGCAAGAGCTCTCTTGGTCGCCTTGGCCTTCTTATCCACTCGACCGCCGGCTTTATCGATGCTGGCTTTGATGGCCACGTCACATTGGAATTGGCAAACGTGGCCAACCTTCCCATCACGTTGTACCCCGGCATGAAGATTGGCCAAATCAGTTTCATGAAGATGACGTCCCCAGCCGAGAACCCGTACGGATCTGGCGCAAAGGGTTCGAAGTACCAGGGCCAACGCGGCCCAACCCCGTCTCGCTATTTCGAGAATTTTCAGTAATGATCCCCAAAGACATCAAGCAGTCAGAGAAGCTTGAACACGTTCTCTATGACATTCGTGGACCAGTGCTAGAAGAAGCAAAGCGTCTCGAAGAACAAGGCCACCGCATTACCAAACTAAACATTGGTAATCCTGCGCCATTTGGTTTTGAAGCACCGCCAGAAATTCTGGTTGACGTTATTCGTAACTTGCAGGAATCACAGGGCTATTCAGATTCACAAGGTATTCGTTCTGCACGTACTGCAGTTGTGCAGCATTACCAAACAAAAGGCATCGATATCACAGACCCTGATGACGTGTGGCTGGGTAATGGCGTCAGTGAGCTGATTCAGTTGTCATTGAATGCATTGTTGAACGGCGACGATGAAGTTCTGATTCCTGCTCCTGATTATCCGTTGTGGACTGCATCAACAAGTCTTGCTGGCGGAACACCAGTGCACTACTTGTGTGACGAAGACAATGAGTGGAATCCGAATCTTGACGACATTCGTTCGAAGATCACGAAGAAGACTCGCGCCATTGTTGTTATCAACCCGAACAACCCAACGGGTGCTGTGTACAGCAAGAAAATCTTGCGCGAAATTGCTGATCTTGCAATTGAACACAATCTCATTGTGTTTGCCGATGAAATCTACGACAAGATTCTGTACGGCGACGCTGTGCATCACACGTTTGCTGCGCTTGCGCCAGACTGCCTTGTCTTTACCTTCAGCGGATTATCAAAGGCGTATCGCCTTGCTGGGTTTCGCTCTGGCTGGATGGTGCTCACTGGCCCGCGCAAGCACGCCGCAAGTTATATCGAAGGTATTCAGATGCTGACCAACATGCGCCTGTGCGCAAATGTGCCGGCACAACATGCAATTCAAACTGCATTAGGTGGTCGCCAGAGTATTGAAGATTTATTGCTTCCGGGCGGACGTTTGCTTGCACAACGCGACGC
Organism: Actinomycetota bacterium; assembly: GCA_037129855.1. Lineage (GTDB taxonomy): Bacteria > Actinomycetota > Acidimicrobiia > Acidimicrobiales > Ilumatobacteraceae > UBA2093. The sequence continues at coordinate 2,129 of JBAXUC010000141.1, forward strand.
TGCTGTTACTGCGTTACGGGCAATTCCGGGTGTCAGTGTGGTGGAACCAAAAGGTGCACTGTATGTGTTTCCGAAGATTGATCAAGAGATGTACCCCATCAAAGATGATCGCCAGTTCGTGCTTGATTTCTTGCGCGCAGAACACGTGTTGGTAGTGCAGGGCACAGGCTTTAACTGGCCGAGCACAGATCACTTACGCATTGTCACCTTGCCGTGGGCAAAAGATTTAACAGAGGCCATTGGCCGCCTGGGTAATTTCTTGTCAACCTACGTTCCCCAAAAATAGGGACGTAGTTATTCGCCAGCGCTAGTTGCGAGTGGTGCGTTCTGGTTTGCCAGATTGCGCTCGCCGTTTTCCAAAGCATCAAGCAAGTGGATTGCAATGTCAGCAACCTTCACTTCGGATTCTTCCTTGCCGGCAGCCTTTACGCCGTCGTCAAGCATGATGTAACAGAATGGGCAGGCGGTAGCAACGCGAGTTGCGCCAGTGCTAATTGCTTCTTGTGCACGTTCATCGTTGACCTTGGTGCCGATTGACTCTTCCATCCACATGCGAGCACCACCGGCGCCGCAGCACATTCCTTGTGTGCCGTTGCGAGGCATCTCAACAATTTGCACGCCCTTGATAGAGCCAACAATCTTGCGAGGGGCCAAGTACACGTCGTTGTGGCGACCGAGGTAGCAGGAGTCGTGGTACGTGATGCGGTCTTCAAGAGATGCGTTACGGATATCAAGCTTGCCTGTATCAATGAGGTGTTCGAGGAACTCACTGTGGTGAACAACTTCGTAGTTGCCGCCCAATTGTGGGTATTCGTTCTTCAACGTGTTGAAACAATGTGGGCACTGCGTGATGATTTTCTTCACGCCCATGCCGTTCAGCATTTCAATGTTTGGCAATGCAAGCATCTGGAACAAATACTCGTTACCTGAGCGACGTGCAGAGTCGCCTGTGCACATTTCGCTTGGTCCAAGAATTGCGACATCGATGTCTGCACGCTCAAGCAACTTGGCCATTGCCTGCGTTACTTTCTTGTTCTTGTCGTCGAAAGAACCGGCACAGCCAACCCAATACAAGTACTCGTGGTTGAATGCAGCGCCTGGGTCTACAACGTCAACGTTGAGATCCTTGGCCCAATCGGCACGGTCGTCTTGGTTCATGCCCCATGGGTTGCCTTGGTTTTCCATGGCGCGGTATGCGTTACCAAGTTCTGCAGGGAAATTACTTTCCATCAGTGACAAGTAACGACGCATGTCGAGAATCTTGTCGAGAATTTCAATGTTGACCGGGCAGATCTCATCACATGCGCGACATGTGGTGCATGCCCACACTTCTTCTGCAGTGATGCGCTCGAACAACGAGTTCGCACCGATCTTGATTTCAGAGTCAATAGACAATGGTGGAGTAACGGAACCATGCGC
>JBAXUC010000142.1:0-3423 GCA_037129855.1 Actinomycetota bacterium
GTGTATCGGGCGAGTCACTTCATTCAAGAAGACCTTGGCGGGGAATTAGCTGCCGACATGATCTCTTTTATTTCTGCATTTCCACAGGCTGTTTAATTACAGAGAAAAGCGGCGGCGAATTGCATTGCCGTGAGCAGTGAAACCTTCATGGTCTGCAAATGCAATGATGCTGTCTGCCATGCGACGAAGCGCTGGTTCATTTGCGCGAGCAACTGCTGTGCGTTTTAAGAATGCTTCAACGGTGATTCCCGATGACACATGTGCAAAACCACTTGTAGGTAATGACGCTGGTGCACCAATTATGAAATTACCTGCGCTAAACGGTGTGTTTTGCCCAATGAGAATTTCGCCAGCGTTGACAATGGCATCGATAACACGTTCTTCGTATTGCGCGTCGACTGCAACTTGACAATGTTCAGGTGCGTACATGTTGACCACTTCAACTGCTTCATTCAGTGTTGATACAAGTACTGCGCCACCGTTTGGCCCAAGTGATGCGCGGCATGCTTGCGCGCGAACGTCTGGAAGATCTGCAATTTGAATTTGAAGTTCTGCTTCAACAGCATCAATTAGGTCTTGCGAAGTAGAGACAAATACAACAGATGAGTCGGTGCCATGTTCGGCCTCGATAAGAAGGTCAGATGCAACTTTGCCGACATGAGCTGTGTGGTCTGCAACAACAAGACTTTCGGTGGGGCCGAGCAACATCATGGTGGCAAGACCATGTCGTTGCATTTCTACTTGAGCCAATGTGACAGCCGGACTGCCGGGACCGACAACTTTGCGGACGCGTGGAATTGTTTCGGTACCGAAACCAAGTGCTGCAATTCCAGCAGGGCCATTGATGCGAAACACGTTGGTGATACCCAGAAGGCGACAGATCACTAATACCGCGGGGTCTACTTCGCCATTGCCACCAGGAATAGGGGGAACAACAAGCACAATGTTTGGTACTCCAGCAACAACTGCAGGGACACCAAGTTGGCATGCGACTGATGGATAACTGGCTTTGCCGCTTGGCACGAACAGGCCGACGCTAGATATTGGCGTGATCTTTTCGCCGGCCGTGAGTCCGTTTTCCAGCTCCATTTGCCAGTCGCTTGACCGTTCACGCAGTTCTTCATTGAAGGCCCGCAAGTGAGAGATGGCATCGATAATGGCGTTTTCGACCGCTGGGTCAATACGGGCATCTGCAATTTCTTGCGCCGAAACCCGTAATTGGCTCGGAGTAAGAGTGATGCCGTCGAATTTCTGGAGCGCATCGCACACAGCCTGGTCGCCGCGCACACGGACGTCTTCAATCAGGGCACCAATGGACGAGCGCAGGCCAGCGTCGAAGATGTCGTCGAGGCCGCGGTGGCAGAGAGCTTCCTTGTCGGCATCGGTCATGGTCGACCATGTTTGGCGGCGAAGGATTGCGGTCACATAGAGAAATCTACCTGCGGGCGATGAAAGGGAGCGGATGAGTTTCGCCTGCACCAAGTAGAGTTAATACACGTTCCGAAGGAGGAGCGTGTATGAGCGTCACCGTTGTTGTAGGTACCCAGTGGGGTGACGAGGGCAAAGCCAAAGTTATTGATCTTCTTGCCGCTTCTCATCAGATTGTTGCTCGCTACCAAGGCGGCCACAATGCCGGCCACACCGTCGTTATTGGTGATCAAAAGTACGCCTTGCAACTCACCCCGAGTGGCGTTTTTTACGACACCGTGACCCCAGTAATTGGCAACGGAGTCGTTGTTGACTTGCCCACGTTGTTCAAGGAAATCGACGCTCTTGAGTCGCGCGGCGTCTCTACAGCACGGCTAAAAGTTTCTAGCCTCGCGCATCTGATTTTTCCGTGGCACCAGGCAATGGACGCAGCACAGGAAGCAGCGCGTGGCGACGGCAAGATCGGCACCACATTGAAGGGCATTGGACCTGCTTATGTTGACAAGGTCAAGCGTGCTGGTATTCGCGTCGGTGAAGTTCTTGACATCAAGAGTTTCGAGCAGCGAGTACGCGATCGCGCAGTTGCCGCACGTCGCGAAGTAAGTGATGTTGGTGGCGACACGTTTGATGTGGAAGAAGTTGTAACTGCATTTGTCGCGTATGCAGAACGCCTGACGCCATATGTTGCTGACACGGTGAACTTGTTGCATGATGCTCGCGAACGTGGTGAAAACATTTTGTTGGAAGGCGCACAAGCAACCTTCCTTGATATTGACCACGGCACATACCCGTACGTGACATCGTCGAACCCCATTGCCGGTGGCGCAGCTGTCGGTAGTGGACTTGGGCCACGCCACATTGATCGAATTGTTGGAATTACAAAGGCATACACAACGCGTGTCGGAATGGGGCCTTTCCCTTCAGAACTCACTGATGCCCTTGGTGAAGCACTTGTAGACATTGGCCGTGAATACGGAACTGTTACAGGGCGGCGTCGCCGCACCGGCTGGCTTGACACCGTGATGCTGCGTCATGCAACGCGCGTGAACTCTTTGACTGAAATTGCCCTCACAAAGCTTGATGTTTTAGATACCTTCGATGAAGTGAAGGTCTGCACTGGATACAGCATGAACGGAACCGTGATGCGCAACTACCCTGACCGACCCGACATGTTGGCGCACGCAGTGCCGGTATATGAAACATTGCCGGGCTGGAAATCAAGCACAGAGGGAATCACAAAGTTTGCTGACCTGCCACACAGTGCTCAACAGATTGTGAAAATCGTTGAACGTGAAACGGGTATTCCTGTTTCTATGGTGGGCACTGGCCCATCGCGCGATGCCATGGTGGTGCGTTAATGATTAAGCGGTATTCCACACCAGACACTGACGCATTGTTCTCAGAAGAAGCAAAGATGTCTCGATGGCTTGAGATTGAACTTGCTGTTACTGATGCATTAGCTGCCACTGGTGTTGTACCGAAGAATGTCGCAGAGGAATGTCGGCGTAATGCCCCGGTGATTGATGCTGCTTTTGTCGCACGCGTGGAAGCACGTGAAGCCGTTACCAATCACGATGTGGCTGCTTTTGTTGATGTTTTGCAGGAAAGCATTGGTGCGCCTGCTGGTTCCTGGATTCACTACGGACTCACAAGTACAGACGTAGTTGACACTGGTTTGTGCTGGGCATTGCGTGATGCCACAACGCTGATTCACGATTCGCTCAATGATTTGATTGATGTCATCACCACATTGGCAACGACACACCGCAACACCGCAATGATTGGTCGTACGCATGGAATTCATGCAGAACCAACAACGTTCGGAGCAAAGGTTGCACTATGGGGTGCGCAAGTAAAGCGTGATCGTGAGCGCATCTTGCGGGCACGTGATGCAATCGCCGTGTGCAAGTTGTCTGGTGCTGTTGGTACCTATTCCAATATCGAGCCTGAGGTGGAAGCACGCGTTGGGCAGCATCTGTCATTAACTCCGGTGCC
>JBAXUC010000143.1:0-3403 GCA_037129855.1 Actinomycetota bacterium
ACGGGGCGCTTCGCATCGTTAGCAGTGAGCCGCTTCCATGGCAATCCGACACCCTCTGTTACGACTGGAGAAGCCTCAAGGTACCTTCCCCACGTTTTGTGCATACCCGCGTCATAGAAAACAACTCCCCCAGCTGGGCCAGTATCGCCGATGTTGCACGGCCCGATCGCCACGCACGACACGCCGGTTAGCGCAGGATTAGATACCGGCGGGGCTACTCCAGAGCCCGCTGGAAACGAACGTATCGCTACTAATCGAAATGGAAGAGAAGGAAACCCAGAGCCACGATGAAGTCGGTTACGAGTTAGTTGCTTGATCCCTGTGATTGCTCCCACTCCACTTTCATCGGTGAACTGGGTGCCATCCTGAAACAATTGATACCACGCGTAGTTTGCCGAGTTCTCACTAGATGACCAATAAGGAACTGCTGGCATTTTGGGAACACCTTTCACTGCGCGAGTGAAGTAGGTGGCGTTCAACTCATCGACTGATGGCAAAAACCAATCGTCGTAGTTATTCATCACAAGATTGTCAATAAAGGCAGCCGCGTATTGACCTGGCCCACTTTGAGCCACGATGTTGGCCGTATTGGTACGCCCCATGCCAATCCCCTTTGCATCAATGTGCATGCGATTTGTGGAGTCAGTTGGGTACAACGATGTGGTGGGCTGTAGTGACCATGGGAGTCCACCGCCGGTAGCCAGCGGCAATGCTTCGAGGTATTGTCCCCACCACTGCATTGATCCAGCATCAAACACGATGGTGCCACCGCCCGGACCCCGATTTCCAACAGCACACGCCCCACCCTGCGCACACGACGCAGCCAGTGCCGGCTGATGCGAGAAGGGAAACATTGAAAGCCCGAGCACGGCTGCTAGCAGGATTTTTCGCATTCCCCTTTTTAGTCCATGGGGACTCCAATATGCCCTCGGTTAGAGTTGGTCATGGCTTCTCAAGCATTTACTAATGACCGCAAACATGTTTTTCATTCATGGTCAGCACAGTCCCTTATTACCCCTCTCGTCGTAGCGCGCACCGAAGGGTCGTGCTTTTGGGATGAAGACGGAAAGCGATACATCGACTTCTCGAGTCAGTTGATGAATGTGAACATCGGACATCAGCACCCGAAGATGCTTGCGGCCATCAAGGCGCAAGTTGACAAGATGTGCACTATCGCACCGTTTCACGCAAACGAAGAACGTAGTGAGGCAGCACGTTTGATTGCAGAGCTCGCACCTGGTGATTTGAACATGGTGTTCTTCACAAACGGTGGCGCAGAGGCAACCGAAAACGCGATGCGTATGGCGCGCCTACATACAGGTCGCAATAAAGTTTTGTCTACATACCGCAGTTACCACGGTGCAACAGGTGGCGCTATTCAACTAACGGGCGACCCGCGTCGTTGGCCAGCAGAACCTGCAATGCCAGGCATCATCAAGTTTTGGGGCCCGTATACATACCGCTCCGCATTTCACTCTGACAGCGAAACACAAGAATGTGAACGTGCACTGCAACATTTGCGCGACACCATCATGGTGGAAGGTGGCAATTACATCGCAGCAATCATTTTGGAACCTGTTGTTGGAACTAATGGCATCTTGGTACCACCACCTGGTTATCTGCAAGGCGTTCGTGATATTTGTGACGAACATGGCATCGTCATGATTTGTGACGAAGTGATGGCGGGCTTTGGCCGATGTGGTGAATGGTTCGCCGTTGACCATTGGAATGTCACACCTGACCTGATTTGTTTCGCAAAAGGTGTCAACTCTGGCTACGTACCACTGGGCGGAGTGATTATCTCTGACCGAATTGCCGATTCATTCCGCGAACGCCAGTTCCCCGGTGGTCTCACCTATTCAGGTCACCCACTCGCATGCGCTTCTGCTGTTGCTTCCATCAACATCTATAAGGAAGAAAAGATTATTGAAAAGGCCCGCCGACTTGGCTGTGATGTGATTGCTCCAGGTTTGGCAGCAATTCAAGCCAAACACCCAAGCGTTGGTGACGTGCGGGGCCTCGGATGCTTCTGGGCTATTGAATTGGTGCGCGATCGCGACACACGTGAGCCGCTTGTGCCATTCAATGCAACGGGTGCAGATGCAAAGCCAATGGGCGAAGTACTAGCTGCAGCAAAAGCCAAAGGTTTGTGGCCGTTCACTCACTTCAACCGTATTCATGTGACTCCGCCACTTACCACCAGTGATGCTGAAATCGCCGAAGGCTTTGCCATCATCGACGAAGTGCTCGACATTGCCGATACGTATTACACCGGCAAATAAGTATTAGCGGTTCTGCGGGAACCCAAGATCAACACTTGACGTACGTGGGTCTGGCCAGCGCGAGGTGACCACTTTGCTGCGCGTGAAGAAGTTGATGCCTTCAGGGCCGTACATGTGGTGATCTCCGAACAAACTGTTCTTCCAGCCACCGAATGAGTAATACGACACAGGAACCGGAATCGGCACGTTGATGCCAACCATTCCTACACTGACATCAAACTGGAACTCGCGGGCCACTCCACCATCGCGCGTAAACAATGCAACACCGTTACCAAACTGGTTGTCGTTGATCAGCGCAACGCCTTCCGCATACGACTTCACACGCACAACGTTTAATACGGGGCCAAAAATCTCTTCGTCGTAGCAACGCATGCCTGGCTTGACGCCATCAATGATGCTGGGACGAATAAAAAACCCATCTGCCGGCACATTGGTACGGCCGTCAACGACAACAGTCGCACCTTCCGCGGCAGCACCTGCCAAATAGCCAGCCACTTTGTCGCGATGCTCTGCTGTAATCAGAGGACCCATTTCATTTTTCGAGTCGCTAGCCGGCCCCACGATGATTGCTGGAATTCTCTCTTGCACTTTTTTGATTAATGCATCTGCCACTGAATCAACCGCAATTAACACAGAAATTGCCATGCAGCGCTCGCCTGCTGAACCGTATGCAGCACTGACGGCTGCATCAGCTGCCATGTCAAGATCAGCATCAGGCAATACCAACATGTGGTTCTTTGCTCCGCCAAGTGCCTGCACACGCTTTCCGTTTCGTGTGCCTGTTTCATAGATGTACTTTGCAATTGGCGTAGAGCCAACAAAAGACACGGCTGCAACGTCTGGGTGTTCAAGCAAACGATCGACTGCGACTTTGTCGCCGTTGATGACATTGAATACGCCGTCGGGAACGCCTGCTTGCTTCAGCAAATCAGCCAGGAACAGAGCAACTGACGGATCCTTTTCGCTTGGCTTCAAGATGAACGTGTTGCCACACGCAATGGCGCTTGCAAACATCCACATTGGAACCATTGCCGGAAAGTTGAATGGCGTAATGCCAGCAACAACACCGAGTGGTTGACGAATGCTGTACACATCAACGCCAGTGGCCGCTTGTTCGCTAT
>JBAXUC010000144.1:0-3363 GCA_037129855.1 Actinomycetota bacterium
CTTGATATCGCACATGAATGGCGTCGATTGCATCGAGTCCGATGATTGATTCAACAGTGTTCACGCCACCATCAGCTTCAAGCGTGCTGACAGCATGAACCTCTGTACCGCCGACCAGCCAGTACAGCGTTGGCATGGGCGTGCCGTCTTCTAAGAGAGGTGCGTTCATTAGAACAACGGGAGCTCCCTCGTGAGAACGAACCACGACGCGAAAATCGCCTTGTGGAATACGTCCGATGAGTGCTGTGACTGCGGCGAGATCTTCTGGTGTTGGGGAAGCGCCGGGTAGTTGCATGAATTAGCGAACGACAAGCCACACAAGAACAGAAACAACGACAACAACAACTGGAATAGCCCGCTTGAGGATGGGGCTACCTGCTGCACTGAGGAGGTCAAGTGGTGCGACTTCTGCGCTATCGATAGTGCGGACACCTTCGGTTGGGGCTGCTTTTGGTGCAGGCGCGGCTGTTGCTGGTTGTTCTGCAATAAGTGCGTTCAGATTGACAACGAACTGAGCCAACAATTTGTCGCTGATGTCAGCCATTGCGCCGCGACCAAATTGTGCAACTTTTCCTGTGACGGAAAGATCTGTATTGACAGTGACAGAGGTGTTAGATGCATCGACTGCGGTCATCTCAGCTGTGATAACTGCTGCTGCGTTTCCCTTGCCCGTAGTGTCGCGTCCTTCGCCTTTCAGTACAACTTTGTGAGCAACATCGTCGCGCTCAATAAAACTTGCCTGACCCTTGAACTGTGCCTGAATTGGTCCGACTTTTACTTTGACAACTCCGCGGTAGGTGTCACCTTCAACTTCTTGTAGTTGAGCTCCGGGAAGGCAGGGCGCGATGCGCTCTACGTCGGTGAGAATGCGCCATGCATCCTCAACAGGAACTGCAACAGTGAATTGATGATTTAGGTCCATGTGTCGAGATCCTCTGTGGTGTCGATGTCTGCTGAATTGCCTTCACAGGCTACTTCCCGAACGAGTTCAGGATGCAGGTGAATGAGACTTCGTGCCCCAGCATCTGGGTCTGCGTCGAGATCTTCAAACGTGTCCCAGACGCTTGAGTGAAGTCGTACAGGGTTGCCACGTGAGCCGTTGTATGCGGCAATCGCTATGGGTGCAGTTGAAGACGCAACATTGCTCCATGCCTGAGATGTGAGAAATGGTTGGTCAGCTAATCCGACAACAATGGCGTCGTAGCCGTGACTACGTGCGAACTTCACCGCTGTGATCACGGAACTGCGTTGACCCGTTTTCCAATCTGGATTGTGCACTTCCTCAACGTCGCCGATGTGGTTGCTCAGGTCGAGAGCACCTGAGACAACAATGAATCCATCAAGGCCTGCACCAATCATCGCGGTGAGAGAGCGCGAGATGATTGTTTGCTCGTCAACATGCGACAGCAGTTTGTGTTGAGAACCCAAAAAACGCGTGCCAGAGCCAGCAGCCAGAAGGACTCCGAGGGTGGTGCTGTGATGTGCTTCCATTCGTAATAGCCTGCCTGAAATGAAACGGGTTGGCACATTTCTGCGCGGGGTAGCCGTTACAGGGCTTCTCAGTGCATTTCTATATGTCGGGCCAGCCAGCGCATCAAGCAATTCTGGCAAAGACGGTTCGTCGCTCTTTATGCAGATGCCTGGTGCGCGTATTCGCCAACGCCCGCAAATTTCGATCGATGCCATTCACGCTCTGAGCCTCATCATGCGTACAGAGAATAAAGAAGACCCTACGTATCTGGCGTCTCGCCGTGTTGTTTCAGATGGCGTTGCAACCCGTCTTTCGCTAGACCCTAATGAACTGCATCGAGCATGGTCGCGAGCACCACGTGATCATCAAATTGCTGTGTTGTCGGCACTCACACAACTTGCTGTTCCCTATATCGAAGGCAAAGAAGATTCGTACGTCAAGATGGATTGTTCAGGGTTGATGTGGTTCGCATGGCGCACTGCTGGCGTCGATATGCCGCGTCAAGCTGTATCGCAACTTGATAGTCGTATGCGTGTTGACCGCGAGGACGCAATAATGGGAGACATCACCGGTGAAGGAACTCATGTTCAGATGTATCTCGGTATAGGGCTTGCAATGATTCATGCACCGTTTGGCGGCAAGTTCGTAAAATTCAAAATCATGTCTGCTGAACAAGCAGCGCGTGTTGTGTGGACAAACCCCAGCAATATTGCAACGTTCCGCTTGTAGCGGTTAGTGAATTGCGCCGTCGCTGGCGCCAAGGGGAGACGCATTGCGCCCGGTACGAGTAGCGATAATTTCGCCCACAATTGAAATAGCGGTTTCTTCAGGCGTACGGCCGCCGAGGTCCAGGCCGATTGGTGAATGAATACGGGCTAAATCAGCTGCACTAGTGATTCCGACTTCTGCCATTCGTTCGAGACGTTTTGCATGGGTTTTACGGCTACCCATCACGCCGATGTATCCGGCGGACGTTGCAAGTGCACCTTGAATTGCTGGAACATCGAACTTTGGGTCGTGCGTCAAAATGCATACGGCATCACGCGACGATAAGCGGTGGCCATTTTCTGTAAACATTGGTGTTGGCCATGTGACTTTGACGTCATCTGCCATGGGAAACCGACGGCGTGTTGCAAACACTTCACGCGCATCACATACCGTGACGTGATAGCCAAGAACTTTTGCAACGCGAGCCAAGGCTGCTGTGAAATCAACTGCACCAAAGATCCACATCAGTGGCGGCGGTGAAAAACTCTCAATGAAGATACGTACTGTTTCTGTATCAATGAGATCTTCTGGGGTTGATTCACCATGAGGTCCGTAATGACGTACCAACGTGCGGCCCGCTTCAAGCTCTCCCAATGCATCACGACCAACGACACGGTCAATGTCTGAGTTGCCGAGCGAGCCGCCGACAATGCCTGCTGGCGTAACGACCATCGTTGAGCCAACATGCGGTCCTTCGATGACAGTGACTAATGCAACGGGAGAATTGTCGCGGACATACGCAGAAAAAGTTTGGTACGAACCCATGGTCACCATTCAAGCGGCTGAATGAAGAGGTGAATAATGCCACCACATGTGAGACCGACAGCAAAGGCTTCATCATCTGAATAGCCAAAAGTGACAACGCGGCTTGGCTGTTCGCCAGACAGAATTGCCAGCGCTTCTGAGACAACAGCGCTTTCTACGCATCCACCACTGACAGACCCGCTGACTTCACCGTCTTGGTTCACTGCCATTGCTGCGCCTGCACCTCGCGGCCCAGAGCCTTCAATGTCAACAACGCGTGCAATGGCTACTCGTTTACCGTCTGTTTGCCAGCGATCGATGTCGGTAAGAAGTTCACGCATGATTAATGACCTTAGTGAGTTGCTCGAGGGCATCAAGAG
>JBAXUC010000145.1:0-3362 GCA_037129855.1 Actinomycetota bacterium
TGTCTTGCCGGTGTAGCCCTTGCTGACTACGACGTCATCTTCGCGAGATTCAAGGATTTTTTCTTTATAACCCTTGCCTGTGTGTGCCTCGTGCGTGGCAATGAACTTTGTTCCGATCCATACGCCATCTGCACCAAGTGCAAGTGACGCCATTAGGCCGCGACCATCAAAAATTCCACCTGCTGCAACAACGGGAACTTTGCCGTTGACAGCATCGACAACTTGTGGCACAAGTGCCATTGTGGCGACAACACCGGTATGGCCACCAGCTTCTGTTCCTTGTGCGACAACAAAGTCACATCCACTTGCGACAGCTGCTGTTGCATGGCGTACTTTTCCGCACATAGAACCAACAAGAATGTTGTGGCTATGTAGCTCATCAACAATTTCGCGTGGCACTCCAAGACCAGCGACGTAGATACTTGCTCCACCATTGATGATTGCTTGGATGTTGCGGGTAATCGAATCGGGTGCTGCAGTAAGAAGGTCGACACCAAATGGCTTGTCGGTCAATGTGCGAACACGAGCCATTTCTGAAGTCAGAAATTCGGTTGACATGGGCGCTGCGCCAAATGTGCCGATGCCGCCGGCGTCAGATACTGCTGCAACAAGGTCGCTGTAGGAAACGCCACCCATGCCCGCAAGCATGATGGGCAATTCAATGTTGAACATTTCGGTAAGGCGTGTCTTCATGGCTCTAACCGTAGTTCTGCCTTCAGGATTCGTACGCACCCGAACGGCTGAGGAACTTGCGATGCCAGCGCCGTGGCGTCAAAACAATGGCTCGTGGCTCATCTTCAAACATCCAGCGGGCAAAGTTGGTGCGGGTCCAATTGTTCGTATCGACGAGGGAAAGGACCAGGCGGGTAAAAAATGGGCGGGCCAAGACCGAACTGAGCGCCACCGACATGCGGTGGTCAGCGAGCAGAGTTTTATCGATCGCGCGTGAATAGTGAGTACGAACCTCGACAGGGGAGTTGCCTGCATCAATTGATTCAGCAGCTGCGATTCCGGTTTCCAACGCTTGACCGATTCCTTCACCTGTCAACGTGTCAGTGGCACACACCGCGTCTCCAATAAAGAGAACACGCCCTGAAGATCGGACGGCTTCGTCAATTCGTGCGGGGATAGGCCACGCGGTGTGGCGATCTTCTGGCACGAAGTCTCCTCCGAGTGCTTCACGAATGTGAGGACGAGTGAGTAAATCGCGCCACGTATCGTTCATAAATTTTGTACTGCGCTCGGATGTGCGCAAGATGCCGTAACCGAAGTTCACGCGATTGCCAGGTAATGGAAATGACCACGCGTAACCAGGTAGTAAGTCTTTTTCAAACCACACGTGAAGTTGAGTTGCGCCAGTACCGGTGACGTTGCTGATGTATTGGCGAAACGCATGCCATTCACCGAGATAGCCAGCAGTTGAAAGCCCCATTGCTTTTCGCACAGGTGACCACATGCCGTCAGCGGCAACTACGTAATCAACGGTGAACGTCTCGAGTCCTTCAACCTCGACAGCTATTGATGTGTCATTTTCAGACAGCGACACAAATGCGTGGCCTTCATGAATGGTGATGCCTGTGTCCCGGCAGTGTTGCACCAGTGCATAATCAAATTGTGACCGAGGCGCAATGGCAGCAAAGATGCCACCAACCTCTGGCAGGGCAAGTTCGATTGTTCGGCCAGTTGGGGAGTGCACAACAACATCAGAGGTGACTTGCCAATCAGGAACGCGCGATGGGTCAAAGCCAAGCTGGTCAAGGATGCGAAGGGCATTGGTGGTGAGGCCATCGCCGCAACACTTATCGCGGGGGAAGGTGGCCTTATCTACCACGGTCACGTCGTGGCCGAGGCGATGAAGGGTGGCTGCACACGCGGTTCCTGATGGACCTGCTCCGATAATTAGGACCTTGCTTGGCACGTTTCAGAGGCTAGAGGGCAGTCGGGCTATGTGGGTAGTGACATGAGTTCGTACTATTGAGAGGTGGCATCCGTCGGGTGCCCAATGAATCATGGAGGCCATCGTGGCAAAGTTGTGTGAAGGACGCGTCGCAGTCGTTACAGGAGCAGGTCGTGGCATTGGCCGCGAGCATGCGCTCAGTCTGGCAAGTCAAGGCGCAAAGGTTGTTGTGAACGACCTCGGCGGAAACGTTGATGGAAGCGGTGGCGACCTTAGCCCTGCAGATCAAGTTGTTGCAGAAATCAAAGCCATGGGCGGCGAAGCTGTTTCAAACGGTGATGACATTTCTTCATGGGAAGGCTCACAGCGCCTCATTAATACAGCAGTTGAATCATTCGGTGACCTCAACATCGTTGTGAACAACGCAGGTATTTTGCGCGACCGCATGCTGACAAACATGACTGAAGAAGAGTGGGATGCAGTTATCAAGGTTCACCTAAAGGGAACATTTGGTCCATCACGTTGGGCAGCTGCATACTGGCGCGAGCAGGCAAAAGCCGGCAAGCCAACATCAGGTCGCATCATCAACACCACATCAGTGTCTGGTATCTACGGAAACCTCGGACAGACGAACTACGGCGCAGCAAAAGCTGGTATCGCTTCTTTCACCATCATCGCTGCACTCGAGCTTGCACGCTTCAACGTCACGGTGAACGCAGTGGCACCAGTTGCACTTACTCGTATGACAGAAGGTCTTGGCAATGCTCCAGAGACCGACGAAGAGCGCGAAATGCGTTCACCACGTTGGATCGCACCAATCGTTACCTGGCTTGCTTCTGATGAAGCCGCTGGTGTAACTGGTCGCATCTTTGAAGCAAGTGGTCAAACACTCGCAATCGCAGAAGGTTGGCATCGTGGACCAAGTCATGCTCCAGTAGAAGACCCAACAAAGATTGGGCCAGTGGTGGCTGAGTTGTTGAAGGCAGCTCGCCCGAACGCTGGTATGGACGGCCGTGACGGTTCATGGCCTCAGAGCGCTCGATAAAGAAATAAGAAGGAAACACAATGGCACTTAACCCAGAAGCAGTTGGATCAGTCGGTGAGCCGTACAAGATCTCATGGACATCAAAGGATTCATTGCTCTATGCAGTGAGCCTCAATGTCAGTTCAGACCAATTGGCATACGTCACTGAAAACTCAACCGGAGTTGTTCAAAAAGCACTTCCAACAATGCCCGTTGTGTTGGGCTCAGGTCAGGCAACTGCCGCATCAAACCCAATGCGCAATGTTGGTGAATTCAACTTCGCCAATCTTGTGCACGCATCGCAATCAATTACTTTGCATCAGCCGCTTCCTGTTGAAGGAACCGCGACAGTGCAGAGCAAGCTTGTAGCAATGTATGACAAGGTGAAAGCTGCAGTCATCGTGACTGAGGCAGAGGCAACTGATGCTGATGGCAAGCCGT
>JBAXUC010000146.1:0-3350 GCA_037129855.1 Actinomycetota bacterium
CAGCTTTGATGACTGCGTTTGCGTCAACAACAACGCCATCAAACTTGGTTGATAAGCCGCAGTCACGGTTATCAAATCGAATAACGAAATAACCAAGGTCAACGAAGAGCTGCATGAACTCTTCTGGCCATGCAATCAATTGCGCCGTAAAACCCATTATCCACAACAACGGTGGATCACTGGGATCTCCCATCACGTCGTATTCAATATTTATTCCGTTAGGGGCAATGGCAACTGGCATGTAGACAGTCTCGCTTCTTTGACCTCTGTAGGTCAATCTGGAGCGTCCCGTGCATCCGCTACCGTGTCACAAGAATGAACGAGTCACGCACAATGACACAGGGCAAGGCGTGGGCTCCTGGTCGAGTGAACCTCATTGGTGACCATACTGACTACACGGGTGGTCTTGTCTTGCCTATGGCGATTGACCTTGGAACCACGATCACATGGCAGTTGACGAATACCCCGAGTCGATTCAGCAGTGACGTCGATGATGTTGTCGTTTCCCTGGATGACGAGCCCCAGACATCTCATTGGGGGAAATATGTCCATGCAGTGGCGCAGTTACTCGAACAACGACAACACATTGCCCCTCAGATTGTCGCCGCGATTTCATCAACCCTGCCAATTGGTTCAGGATTATCGTCAAGCGCATCGCTCGAAGTTGCCATTGCGCTCAGTCTTGGCGCACACGCAGACACTCGCGATGAGATTATTGCTCTAGCGCAACTCTGCCAACAGGCTGAGCACGCGGCAACTGGAGTTCCATGCGGAATCATGGATCAATTGATCGTGTTGGCTGGACAATCCAAACACGCATTGCTCATTGACTGCAGCACACTTGAAATGACACCTGTTCGTATTCCTGCTGATATCAAAATAGTTGTCCAGTTCATCGCCCCGCGCACGTTGGCTGGCAGTGCATACGCCGACCGTGTCGCTCAATGTGCTCGTGCACAAGAAATCATTGGTCCACTGCGCAGTGCCAACACAACAGACCTTGCAGCGATTGATGACCCCACCGTCAAAAAATATGCGTTGCATGTAATAACAGAAAACGAAAGAGTGCAAGAGTTTTGCAGTGCCATGACAGATTGCGACTTTGCTCAGGCGGGTTTAATTATGGTTGATAGCCACAACAGTCTGCGCGACAATTTTGCTGTGTCTACTGATCAGATGAATGCAGCGGTTCTGGAGGCACGTGCCATACCTGGTGTCTATGGAGCTCGCATGACAGGCGGTGGGTTCGGCGGTTGCATCGTTGCGCTCGCAGACCCAGACGCCAAGATTGATGGTTTGATCGTTGAGGCCTCTAACGGTGCTCGCCTATTCGAGTAGGCGTCTCTTTTGCTCGATAAATTCTTCAGCGGACAATGTTCCTCGCTGCCGTAAGCCTTCAAGTTTTTCGAGTTGTGTGGCGACGTCACCTTTTGTATGGTTTTCTTCGGTTCGAGAATCACGACTTTGCAATGCCGCATGAACAATATTTTGTACTTCTTCCGGGTTCTGGATGTCGCTGAATTTCTCTTGTCCATCGCGACCTGACGACTCAATAATCAAGTCCCCTGCTCCTATTAAGCGCTCAAAAATTGTCTGCTTAAAGTTGACATTGCTCATTCGTTCAAGCGGAATCTCAACACCATGCCGCGCCAGAACTCCTTGGCGATAAATCACACGATGAGATGTCACCACAAAATATGTGGTTCGCCATTGCACCATTTTGACCACCAACCACGCTGCCGACACAACAAGGGCCCCAATCATCAAATAAATCGCCAATGTCTCTAGCCAGCCATCAAATTGGGCCAACACAGTGAGTGTCAATACCCCCGACACAGTGGTGGCGGCACCTGCCGGAGCCAAAAACCACCAATGCGGATGTAGATCCAGGGTGATGGTCTCATAGTCGTTTAAAAGCCGACGAGGGAAGGGCATGGTGTTCATGGTAGCCAGCCTCTAGTTTGTCTCAGGTGGTTCCTGATGACATTTTGCTTGGCCTTGACGCCCAACAACTAGACGCCGTCACCGCGAGCGTCGGAACCGTCATTGTTCGTGCTGGTGCTGGGTCTGGAAAAACCACTGTGCTCACGCGACGGGTTGCGTGGCGAGTAGCAAATAACACGGCCGATCTAGAACACGTATTGGCGATTACATTCACACGTCAAGCTGCCGCAGAACTGAGACGGCGCATCCGCACGCTCAATCTTGTTGACGATGAAGATGCCCCGCGACGAAGTGAATTTACGGCGGGCACATTTCATGCAATTGCGCTTCGACTGCTCAAACAACGATTCGATGACACCAATCGCGTTGCTCCACTTGTCGTTACCAACAGAATGCAGATCTTAAATACAGTGGCTGGCGCCGACAGTCGTGCAGGTGGTGCGTTTGAACTATTGACCTTGATTGATTGGGCTCATGCCCGACACTTAGGTCCAGCAGAAGCCACAACTGCATTCCAAGAACTCGGACGGCGGATGCCAGTCACGACTCAACGGTTTACTGAGATATTTACTGATTACGAAAAAGCAAAACGCAAACGCGGAGTCGTTGATCTCAATGATCTCATCTCTCTCGTGGTGCACGAAGCCAAATATGATGCTGCCTTTGCCGAATCCATCAGATGGCAATACCGTCATATCCACGTTGACGAGGCTCAAGATATGAACCCTCTGCAATATTCATTCCTGCGTGTTCTTGTCGGCAATACACCAGATCTGTTTATTGTCGGCGACCCACACCAGGCGATCTATGGCTGGAACGGCGCTGACCACACATTGTTTGACGACCTACCTGATCTCTCGACTGGCAGTTACGTCGTCGAACTACCTTCTAACTATCGTTGTACGCCACAGATTGTTGCTGCTGCAGTGCATGTCCTAAAAAATGCCGGACATGATGCGAACGAAAAATCTTTACGCTCCGATGGTGCACCAATTACTGCTGTGCGTTGTGCCACAGAACAAGAAGAACTTGCAACAATTTGTGAGCAGGCGCTACGGCTTTATGCAGTTACTGGCTCATGGGATTCAATAGCAGTGTTGTCTCGCACAAATAAGTTGGCGTCAGAGATTGTGTTTGCATTGCAAGGCGCCCGTGTACCAGTTCAAGAAATTCGCTCTGATCGCAAATACACAGCAGCGCTTGCTGAAGCATCGTCGCTGGGCAGCAGACACGCATTGGCCGTCTGGGCCGCTGACGCCATTGATACGCCTGATGAAGACACCGATGACGACATTAAGGAAGTCGCCATGTCTATTCGAATGTATTTAGCAGAGCATCCGTCTGGCCCTGCCGATGGTCGCTCGTTTCAAATATGGACAGCCACGACTGCACCATTACCTCAACAC
>JBAXUC010000147.1:0-3348 GCA_037129855.1 Actinomycetota bacterium
CGCGCGTGAAGGCGCAAGGTGCTGTGTTGTTTGTGTTGGGAAATCCTGGCGGGTTCTCTCTTGATGCATCGTTTAGTGCACGCACTGTTGATTGGCAGTTTGATACTCATGCCCGGTCACGCACGGTGGAAGTGTCTGCATCAGGCCGTCGTGTGTATGCACACCGTTCATGCACGGTGCAATTGCCAGGTATCTCATGAGTCGATCTATTGCTGTGGTGTTTCCACACTGGATGCAACAACATGGTCAGTTAGGCGAAGAACACGCGTTTCGTACTTTTGAACATGTGGTGCGTGCAGTGACTGCACTATCGCCGCTTGTTGAAGTGCAGGATATTGGCACCATTGTGTTGTCTGCGCGCGGCCCGTCACGTTACTTCGGTGGCGATAATGCGGTTGCACAAAAACTGCATCAGATCTGTATTGATACCAATATGGGTTCGGCTTTTGGGGTGGGTATTGCTGATTCGCGTTTTGCAGCCCTTGCTGCGGCCCACTTGGCGGTGTCGCGTCAACATCCGTGCGTTATTGCTGCATCTATTGCTGCTGAGTTCATTGCAGCGTTGCCAGTGGCGTCTTTGTCTCGCGTGGGTGGCATTACTGCAGACTCTGTTGATCTCTTTCAACGGTTAGGTCTTGGCACGTGTGGTGCATTGTTGACAGTGGGTGAAGCTGCTCTCATTGATCGTTTCGGTGTTGAAGGCAAACGGGTGTATCTGTTGGTGTCTGGTGGCGAAGTGCAACATCTTGCACCCGGGGCACCACCATCAGATTTTGCATGCAGTGTTGAGTTTGAATCACCGTTAGCTAATGCGGCTCATGTGGTGTCTGCTGCGCGCGACACCATTGATGGAATGGTTAATGCCATTGCGGGCCATGGTCAACAATGTGTACGACTATTAATCACATGCCATACCGATCATGCAGAGAGCACTGGTCGTATTTGGGGTGAACCGCGTGGGTTTAGTGCTGCAGTCACAGCGCAACGACTGTTGTATCAACTGGAAGGATGGCTCACTGATTCTGCGGCTGACCCTGATGCACCCACCAGTGGCGTTATTCGTGTTGAGTTCATGCCGTTAGAAAGTCGAGAAGTGTTGGTGTCGCAACCGTTGTTATGGGGCGGCAGTCAAGAAAACACAGAGCGTGCAGCGCGCGCAGCCAGCATGGCAATGGCAGTGAACACCAGTGTGCAAGTAACGGTGCCGCGATGGGAAGGCGGACGCGATATGGCAACGGTGTATTCGCGTGTGCCCTTGTCTCTTGTTGATATCACTAACCCTGACGCAAGCGAACAACGAGTGCACACGGGCGATGGCGTTGCGCGGCACTGGTCAGGTTCTGTGCCGTCGCCGTCACCAGCGTCTGTTGCTGTTGAACCACCACTCATTCGGGTTGTTGACGCCGAAGGCAGTGATGTTGGGGTTACTGGCCGGCATGAACTAAACACCGTGCCGTCATATGTAGAAGTTGGCAGTCAAAAGTACGACGTTGTGCGTGTTGCAGGCCCATGGCCACTTGAAGAGCGATGGTGGGATCCTCGTCGCAAACGTCGTCAGGTGCGCATGCAGGTATTGGTGCGTCATCCACGCCGTGGTGTTGGTGTGTTTCTTGTTGGTTTAGAAAACCAACAGTGGACTCTGCTCGCGCGCTACGACTAATGCCAATCGGGGTTGTCGGGGTCAATTGATGCCAGGTCTTCAAGACCATGAGTGATTGCTAGGAATTCATTTTCAAAGGAATCTTCTATGAGATCGAGGGATGTTGGAGCATCGAGGTCTGCTTCCACTCGAATGACGCACCATCCGTCAGTTGCAAGATCACTAGATGCTGTGCTGCACGCTTCAACAATGTTGATGCTCCAGAGGTGGTGTTCTCTTTCGTAGTCACATTCAGGGTGTTGAAGAGTGACGACAAAAAGTGACAGATGTTCAAGACTTGATAAGAGTCGTAAGAACTCTTCTGGTGTGGGGAAGTTGTTATCGGTCATGATGCTCCTGTTGTAATAACCCCGAGGGGTTGGGAAAGGCAGAGAAACGACTGAGCTACATGAAAAGGAGAATAGGAAAGGGGTGTGTCACAATATTCGTGTGCCGATACATCGCGATGCTCAACACTGGTGTGAATTGGTCGGTGCGCGCACGCCTGTTGATGAACGAGAGCGCGAATCGATAGAGAAATTCTTGGCTCTTGCGCCTGTTCTCGCTGATCCGTTTAATGAACATGCAGATCTTGTGCACATCACAGCATCGGCAATTGTGGTCACTGATGCTGGTGACAAGGTGGCATTGCATATGCATAAGCGACTCAACATGTGGTTGCAGCCAGGTGGTCATATCGAAGTAGGGGAGACCGCAGCGCAAGGTGCATTGCGCGAGGCCGAAGAAGAAACTGGTTTGCCTGTGCGTCATGAAAGTGACGGCGGAGTATTTGTGCACGTTGATGTGCACCCAGGTCCGAAGGGTCATACACATCTTGATCTGCGATATGTGGTGCGAGCTCCTGATGTTGCGCCGGCACCTGCAGAAGGCGAGAGCCAGCTGGTGCGATGGTTTGTGTGGGATGAGGCAGAGTCCATTGCTGATGTGGGTCTGCTGGGCGGTTTACGCGCCACGAAAGCCCTACTGGGCTTATAAATCCCTTGTCTATACGAACATATGTTCGTATAGAATTACATGGTGGGGTTCAACAATCCGGCGATGCCGTGGCACGAATTAGAAGCGCGTCTGTCTGATGGTCGAGCGCCGTCTTCGGTGGGTTGGAATGCCGGTGGCGATGGTCCGGCGTTTAGTGCAACGCGTCAACCGTTTGAACCTGTGTTGTCGCGTCAGCAACCCACGGTGCCGTATGCAGAGTTGCATTGCACATCAAATTTTTCTTTCTTAGAAGGTGCAGCACATCCTGAAGAGTTAGCAGAGGTGGCAGCTGCACTCGGGTTATCTGCACTTGCCATTACTGATCGCAATGGTTTGTATGGGGTCGTGCGTTTTGCAGAAGCAGCACGAGCTGTGAACTTGCCCACCATCTTTGGAGTGGAACTTGATTGTGCTGCTGGTGACATTGTGTTGTTGGCACGCGGGCCATCAGGGTATGCACGTATGGCACGAGCCATTAGTGAAGGACAACTTGCCGGCAGTAAAGGTGCTCCTGTGTTTTCTTTTCCCACGGTGGGGCAAACAGTGCGTGATCATTGCTTGGTTCTCACAGGCGGGCGTACCAGTGCGGTGGTACAGGCATTGGTGCAACATGGCCCAGCAGAAGCAGAACGGTCATTGCGTTCACTGATTGAGCACTTTGGGCAACGTAACGTGTTGGTGGAACTGTGGGATCACAGCGATCCTATTGACGC
>JBAXUC010000148.1:0-3285 GCA_037129855.1 Actinomycetota bacterium
GCAAAGCCGATGAAGGGCGACTGGAACGGTGCAGGCGCACATACCAACTTCTCCACTAAAGCAATGCGTGAGGGCTACCCAGCAATCATCGAAGCATGCGAGAAGCTTGGTACCCGCGTTATGGAACATGTCGAGCACTACGGTGACGACATCCAAAGCCGCCTTACCGGTAAGCACGAAACTGCTCCATGGAACAAGTACTCATACGGAGTCTCTAACCGTGGAGCATCAGTTCGTATCCCATGGCAGGTTGCTCGCGACCAAAAGGGTTATGCAGAAGACCGTCGCCCGAACGCAAACGTTGACCCATATACGGTCACACGTCTCATCCTTGAGACCGTTTGCGGCTAAGCCACAACCAATAATTACGGGAAACGGGGGGCCTTGTGCCCCCCGTTTTTCATTTCAAGTAGCCCTATGACCCGCCTCACGGCAGACTGAAGAGATGAGCGACATGATGGACCAACACCGCGACTATGTATTGCGTACCGTCGAGGAGCGCGGAGTGCGCCTCGTACGCCTGTGGTTCACCGATGTGCTCGGCACGTTGAAGAGCTTTGCTATCAGCCCAGCTGAACTTGAGAACGCACTTGAAGACGGCATGACATTCGACGGCTCTTCTATCGATGGTTATTCACGAGTACAAGAAGCAGATGTTCTTGCCGTGCCAGATCCGAACACATTTGAAGTGTTGCCCTGGGTTGACAACAAAGCAGCCGAGGCTCGCGTCATCTGTGATGTTCGCAATCTTGACGGTTCCATTTTTGAAGGCGACCCTCGCCAAGTGTTGCGCCGCAATCTTGATGCTGCCCGTGCAATGGGATACGAATTCCTTATCGCCCCCGACATGGAGTATTTCTACTTCGAGCCTCCAGTTCGTGGACAAGTTCCGGTGCCACTTGATGAAGGTGGCTTCTTCGATCTCACCACGACTGACGTTGCATCATCATTGCGCAAGCAAACAATTCGCACACTCGAGACAATGGGAATTCCTGTTGAATACTCATTCCACGAAGACGCGCCAAGCCAACAAGAAATAGATCTGCGTCATACTGATGCTCTCTCCATGGCTGACAGTGTGATGACTTTCCGCATGATCGTGAAAGAAATTGCAGCAATGAACAACGTGCACGCCACGTTCATGCCAAAGCCGCTTGAAGGTGTCCAGGGTTCTGGCATGCATTTGCACTTGTCATTGTTCTCTGGCGACACCAATGCGTTCTATTCACAAGACGACCCGAACAACTTGTCGCCTATTGCAAAGTCATTCATGGCTGGCCTGTTGCGTCACGCCGCTGAAATCACTGCCGTCACTAACCAAACAGTGAACAGCTACAAGCGCCTAGTGCCTGGTTTCGAAGCTCCCGTACACATCAGCTGGGCACGCAATAACCGCAGTGGTCTTATCCGTGTGCCAATTCCAAAGCGCGGAAGCATCAGCGCCACGCGCATTGAATATCGCTCACCAGACCCTGCCTGTAACCCATATTTGGCCTTCTCTGTCATTCTTGCTGCCGGCATGAAAGGTATCCGCGAAGGATACGAACTAGAGCCAGAGGCAGACGCCAACTTATTCGAGATGGATGATGCCGCTCTCGACAAGTTAGGCATCCGTCAATTGCCACAATCGCTGAATGATGCGCTCAAAGTGATGGAAACATCTGAACTTGTTCAAGAAGCACTTGGTGAGCACATCTTTGAATGGTTCCTTCGTAACAAGCGTCATGAATGGCGCGAGTACAAAACTCAAGTCACCCCGTTCGAACTCAATCGCTACCTCAAGTCGTTGTAATTCCTCTTATGGCTACTTCCGACATGATTGTTGTGTTCCCTGCGAACCCCACTCCTGATTTAGCGCGCACCCTCGATTTAGGTGGCTACCGCTGGAAGGCAGTGTCTGGCGCAGACGAGGCCGGCAAATGCGAACCTCAAGCTGGTTGGATGGGCGCAATCATCACGTGTGATGAAGACCCAGAAAATGCGTGGGCCTTTGCTCGCGCATTACGCAAGCGTGACAATGCTGTTGATTCAGTGATAGTTCTTGTCTCTGGCACACAACTTGGTGATCTGGAACTGCGCGATGACCTGTTTGATGACTTCTGCCTCACTCCGTTTCATCCGCGTGAATTAGAGGCCCGACTTCGTCATCTCTTTTCCAGTACCGAGAGTGGATTACGTCCAGAACTTGTTGAACACTCTGGCCTGATTCTGAACCTTGAGACATACCAAGCAACGTTTAATGGTCACGCACTTGACTTGACCTTCATGGAATACGAATTACTGAAATTCCTTGCCCAGAACCCCGGCAAGGTCTTCACTCGCGAAATGCTTCTCTCACGCGTCTGGGGCTATGAGTACTACGGCGGTGCTCGCACCGTTGACGTTCATGTTCGTCGTCTGCGCGCCAAACTTGGTGAGGAACACGCCAACCTGATTCAAACAGTTCGCAGCGTTGGCTATCGCTTTGGCCAATCCCGCTGGGGTTCTTAAAGCCAGTTGTTCCTTCGGAACACTCTGAATAAACCTGCCGAGACAGCGGCTAAGGCACCAAGAACTACGTAGTAGCCGTACTTCCATTGCAATTCGGGAAGATTCTCAAAGTTCATTCCGTAAATTCCGGCCACCATTGTTGGCACAGCACCAATGCCGACCCACGCAGAAATCTTTCTCATGTCAACATTTTGTTGCACCTGGATAAGAGCGAGGTTGGCATGTAGTGCGGCTTCCATCAGGTCATTCATCGTGTTCACATCGTCAATCACCTTCATGAGATGATCGCGCACGTCTGCAAACTGCGGGGCTAGCTGTGCATCAATATGAGGGACTTCACTTGATGCAAGTCTGTTGAGCGGTTCGATTAATGGATAAACGGCTCTTCTGAATTCGAGGAGTTCACGCTTCACTGTGTACAACCGTGCTGACGGCGCTGGAATCTCATCATCAAAGACCATGTCTTCTAAACTTTCAACGTCTTCTTGAAGATTCCACGCCACATCAATGTATTGGTCAACTAGCCGATCAAGAACCTCATGAAGAACTGCGGTGGGGCCTTCTTTCAAACGATCTGGATGATGTTCTAGGTCTGCCCTGATTGATCGCATCGGAATTGCATCACCATGCCTGACAATGACAACAAACTTTTCATTGATGAACACACCGATATCGCCCACAACAATTCGTGATGTTCCCATGTCGAACATCACGGTCTTGAGGACGAGGAATGAATGACGCGGATACACGTCAAGTTTTGGACGCTGTCGACCCATCACCGCGTCTTCTACAGCT
>JBAXUC010000149.1:0-3280 GCA_037129855.1 Actinomycetota bacterium
CCTCTGACACGGTGATGCCTTGGACGCCGGCTGCTTTGAGAGCCTCTTTGACATCATCAAGTTTGAACGGCTTCACGATGGCTGTAATCAACTTCATGGTCTTAGTCTGCCTTCTCGGTAGTGGTTGGTGTGTTCATTATTGGTACGCCGCTTCTGCATGCTGGCTTTGGTCAAGGCCAACGAGTTCGTCTTCTTGGCTAACCCGCAACCCAATGGTTGCATCAAGGATCTTTGCCGCCAACCAGGTGACGATAAATGAGAATCCGAATGTGGCTGCGATAGCGACGAGTTGGTCAACGAGCAGTGAAGACCCGCCGCCATTGAACCAGCCGTTGAATCCGAGCGCATTTACCTTCGTGTCGGCAAAGAATCCGAGTAGAAGCGCTCCAGATATTCCACCAATGAGGTGGACGGCGATGACATCGAGGCTGTCGTCAAAATTAAATCGAGTCTTTAATGTGAGTGCGAGATAGCACACAACTCCAGCGATCAGGCCAATGATGATGGGAGACAAGCCACCAACAAAACCAGCACATGGGGTGATGGCAACGAGGCCTGCGACAGCTCCTGATGCTGCACCCAACGTTGTCGCATGTCCTGCACGTAATTTTTCAACAAGCAACCATGCCAACATTGCACTGGCAGCTGCGAGATGTGTGTTCACTAGCGCTTGCGCTGCAAGTCCATTTGCCAAAAGTGCCGAACCAGCATTGAATCCGAACCAACCAAACCACAAGATTCCTGTGCCAAGCATCACGAACGGGAGATTGTGTGGCGGCATCGCCTCGCGCGGCCAACCTTTACGGTTACCAAGTACCAATACAACAGCTAACGCTGCGGCACCAGCGTTGATGTGAACCACTGCACCGCCTGCGAAGTCGAGTGCACCGCGTTGGAATAGCCAACCGTTCGGGCTAAACACCCAGTGCGCAACAGTGGGGTAGACAACGATTGACCACACGCCAATGAGAATTGCGTATGCAGAAAATTTCAAGCGGTCGGCGGTTGCACCTGTAATAAGGGCTGGCGTAATGACTGCAAACATCATTTGATATGCAAAGAACGCGAGAACTGGAATAGCCAATGCAAAGTCACCGGTGTATCCAGGCAGAACATCGAGAGTGGTGAGGCCCTTCATGAAGGCAAAGTCAAAGTTGCCCATGTATTTGCCCGAGCCGCCAAACGCGAGGCTGAAACCGGCAACTGCCCACAGAACGCTAATGAGTCCCAGGGCGAAGAAGTTTTGCATCAACATGCCGAGAACATTCTTTGAGCGAACCATTCCGCCATAAAAGAAGGCAAGCCCTGGGGTCATGAATGCAACGAGTGCTGCTGAGATCAGCACCCAAGCCGTAGCCCCCGAATCAATAGTTGCAGCAAGCATCATGTCTATGTCTCCCGTAGTTGTAATGACGAGATAACGCTAGAAATTGGTTGTTTCGAGAATGTTTCTAATTGGTGAAAGGCAGGACAATGCAAACGGCCCGCACGCCCCTCGGTGAAGGGAACATGCGGGCCGAAGCAGTTGTTGAAGTTTTAGAGAGATCAGGTGAACTCTGGGTACGCCTTGACTCCCATTTCAGGAAGGTCGAGACCCATGATTTCATCTTCTTCTGAAGAGCGAATTCCGCCCTTGGTAATCTTGTTCTGAATTTTGAAGAATCCGTATGCAATCGGGAAGATCACACACAAGATGACTGCAACACCAAGCGCTTGCGCGCCAAGCTGTCCCCAGTTGCCCTTGATGATTCCTTCAATGCCTTTTGTTGGCGATCCGTTCCAACCAGCGCCGTAGCTACCATTTGCAAAGATCCCAACTGCAAGAACACCGAAGATTCCGTTCACGCCATGAACTGCAATTGCACCCACTGGGTCGTCGATCTTTAGTTTGCGCTCAATGAAGAAGACTGATTCGATTGCAAGTACTGCTGCAATTGTCCCGATGACTGCAGCGGCCCATGGCGCAACAAAAGCACATGGTGCAGTAATTGCTACAAGACCAGCGAGCATTCCGTTCACCATCATGCCTGGATCTGGTTTTCCTGTGCGCTTGGTGATGTACAGCATTCCTGCAATTGCACCGAATGCTGCAGCGATTGCAGTGTTCGTTGCAGCAGTGGCGAAATAAACATCAGTTGCTGCAAACGTGCTGGCTGCGTTGAAGCCAAACCATCCGAACAACAAGATGAATGTTCCGAGCATTGCCATAGGAATGTGATGACCAGGAATTGCACGCGGAGTTCCATCTGCACCGAACTTGCCGATACGTGGTCCGAGTACTAACGCACCTGCAAGAGCAGCCACGCCACCCACAGCATGCACGACACCCGAACCAGCAAAGTCAACATAACCAGCGCCAAGACTCATGGTGTCCCATGTCTTTGACAGCCAGCCGCCGCCCCATGTCCATGCTGCGAACAGTGGGTAATAAATGGCACCACAAAAGATGCCCCAAATGGTGAAACTGCTCCACTTCCAACGCTCTGCCATAGAGCCGGTTGGAATTGTTGCAACAGTGTCCATGAAGGCAACCATGTAGAGAAAGAAACCAAGTACTGCCGGAGTGATTCCACCACCGGACAATGCCCAGCCACCTTTAAACAAGAAGATCCAGTTGCCACTACCAAGCAATGCACCACCGACTGGGTGGTCCATTCCAATGAGCGAAGTACTGAACCCGCCGAATGCCAATGGGAATCCAACGAGGAAAAACCCTATGAATCCGAGTCCAAAAATGGCGAAGTTTGTGCTGACTACGTGAGCTGCATGTTTTGCGCGAGTAAAACCAGTTTCAACAAGGGCAAAGCCTGCTTGCATGAAAATAACAAGCGCTGCTCCAATAATGACCCACAGAAGGTTGATCTGTGTTCCTAGAAGTTGTACATCAGATTGCATCGGTTCCTTCTTCCCCTGTGCGTAAACGGATAAGACGTGTTACTTCGGTGATCCAGATTTTTCCGTCACCTATTTTTCCTGTGGCTGCTGCCGCGCGAACTGCGTCGACAACGCTGTCGACTTGGGAGTCGTCAACGACGAGCTCTATTTGTACCTTTGGCACGAAATCAATTGCATATTCACTTCCGCGGTAGGTCTCGGTGTGTCCGCCTTGACGGCCAAACCCCTTAACTTCCGACACGGTCATGCCTTGTATGCCAATAGATTTCAGTGCGTCTTTCACGTCGTCAAGCTTGAATGGCTTGATAATTGTTGTGATCAACTTCACTGTCCTTTTCTCCTTCATCTCGGTCGCTGGAGCGACTTATGGTGCATTGCTTTTGCA
>JBAXUC010000015.1:0-22143 GCA_037129855.1 Actinomycetota bacterium
GCATGAGACAACACTCCGTGACCAACCACGACGGAATATGAGCGGTCTCCCAGATTGACGATCTCTTCTACAACATCACTCATGATCATTTCCTACAAATTCTTCTTGTTCATCTAGTGCCGCCACCAGCAAATCAACGACTGATTCAATACTTCGGTCCGATACATCAATCACAATGTCCGCAACCGAAGCATAGAGCGGGCCGCGATCTTCTGACATCTGAGTCAACGTTCCCATTCGGTCATTATCAAGAAGCGGTCGGTGTACACCCTTGGCGGTGCGTTCTGCAAGAACTTCAGGTCGTGCATGCAGCCACACAACTACTGCTGAGCCAGCATCTCGCGCATGATCAAGCATCGCTCTGTTCTGCTCACGCACAACGACACCACCGGCACCGGCAATGACTGGGCTTCCTGGTCGTGCCAGACACTCACGCAATACTTCTGATTCAAGTTCACGAAAGGTAGCTTCTCCTGACTCAGCAAAAATCTCACGGACTGATCGACCATCACGAGCCTCAATCAGTTTGTCTGTATCAAGCAGTTCCACATGCCGGTGCTCTGCGAGCAATCGCGCCACAGTTGTCTTTCCCGTCCCCATAAGTCCGACGAGGACAATGCAGGGTTCAGAACGGGTCACGACTCTAGTGTTGCTCGAAATGACGTTGCGTTGCGAACGAATTCGGAAAGTGAGTCTCCGCCGAACTTACGTTGCGCCTCTGCGGCAAGCACTAAAGCGACCATTGTTTCGGCAATAACGCCTAACGCAGGGACAGCTGTGACATCTGTACGTTCTTTGAAACTGACTGTTTCTTCCTTCGTTACCGTGTCAACGGTCTTCAACGTTGGCTTATTTAAGGTAGAGAGTGGCTTCATTGCTGCACGCACGATAAGTGGTTCGCCTGTTGTGATGCCACCTTCGGTGCCGCCTGAACGATGACTGTCACGCACATATCGAAGATTGGTTGCGTCCCACGAGATGGGGTCATGAGCTTGACTGCCACGTAATCCGGCAATTTCCCATCCGTCACCAATCTCGACACCCTTGACCGCTTGGATACTCATAATTGCTTGTGCCAACAGAGCATCAATCTTGCGATCCCAATGAACATGACTACCTAAACCGATGGGGACTCCGTGGGCAATAACTTCGACAATTCCTCCGAGAGAATCACCTTCGCGAGCGGCTGCCTTGATCGCAGCGATCATTGCGTCTTCACCAGACTTCGAAAAACAACGCACTTCCGACGCATCAATTGCAGCCAAATCAGCCATGGTGGGCAATGTGATTGACGGGGCTGCTGCGTCTCCCATACGGACAACATGGCTGAGAACTCCGACACCAAGATGGGATAACAACTGCTTTGCCAAAGCACCAGCAGCAACACGAGCGGCGGTTTCACGTGCGCTTGCACGTTCGAGCACATCTCGTGCATCTGTAAAGCCATACTTTTGCATTCCGACAAGATCTGCATGACCAGGACGTGGTTGAGTCAATGGGAATTCAGTTGCGCCAGGCTCTGGTGACATTTCTGCATGCCACTTATCGCTGCGGAACCATTCTGAGTTTTGGATTTCGATGGAGATAGGAGAACCAAGCGTGCGACCGTGGCGAACGCCACCAACCAAGGTGACACGATCTTCTTCAAATCTCTGGCGAGGGCCTCTGCCATAACCAAGGCGACGACGGGCCAACTCAGATTCGATATGTTCTGCCAAAATGGGAAGGCCCGCAGGAAGACCCTCGACAATAACTGTGAGGGCGCGACCATGAGATTCGCCGGCTGTGAGGTACCTAAGCACGGTTTTCAGACTACTTGCGACGAGCGGAAAGTTCCCGCTCTGCAGCTAATCGCATCGCTGATGCGTCGGAGAATTCGCCAAACCAGAGTTTTTGCTGGTGTCGAGCCTGATGAATCAGCATCCATAGCCCATCCACCACAGTGGCGCCGGCCAAGCGTGCGGCTGCGAGCAACGAAGTCTCTAATGGCGAATACACCGCATCAAGAACAGTCAGATGGTCATGTAGGACCGATGGGTCAACTGGCATATCAGGACTGTTCATTCCGACAGACGTTGCATTGATCAGTATTGAAGCAGACGCAATGGTGCTCTGGTCTCCCACGGAAATCGACACTTCATCTCCAAAACCGGCAAAGGAAGCCACAAGATCCATTGCATGAGATTGCGTTCGGTTCACAACAACGACATGTGCCCCACGTCGAACCAGCGCAAGTGCAATCGAACGCGCAGTGCCACCGGCGCCAAGAAGCACCACTGTTGCGCCGCGCAAGTGAGCTCCACCCTGTTCAATCAGAGCATCACAACATCCATCGCCATCAGTGTTGTGACCAATTGATCCATTTGGACCGAACGATATGCAATTCACTGCATTTAAGAAGTCGGCGTCAGGAGTTACAAAATCGAGATAGTCAATGACCCCTTCTTTGAGAGGCATCGTGACAGATAGGCCGACAAGACCTGCCGATTGAAGGTTCTCCATTGTCGTCTCAACATCATCCAGTCCACATTCCACAGCGACATACTCACCGCTTCGTTGCACATCCGCGAACGCTGCGTTATGTATCGCAGGCGACAGTGAATGAGAGATCGGAGAGCCGATCACTGCTGCAATCGTGCTCATGGTAGTAATCCTGCAACCTTTGCCTTCTCAACGTTGAGTAGGTGTTGTTCATAGGTTGTTGCAAAAACATGACCACGAGCAGCATCGGCAAGTACGTAGTACAAATATTCACATTTCACACCAACCGCAAGCCCAATACACGCGACGTCAGTTGAGGGAGGCGCACCGAATGGTGCGAGAGCAGCCTGAATAGATGCTTTACCAGGGTTTGCAATCGGCGTCGGGGGCAAACCTGCATGTAAATACGTGTTGTAGGGAGTATCTGTGGCCTTCATATCGGTCCATGTCATTGCGGGGTCTTGCCCATATTTTACAGACGCATCGATTTCAAGCTTCATCTTTTTCGATAATCGGTTGTAGATGACTTGAGCAATCTTTGAACGATCAGTGGCAACTTTGGCTTCGCGTTCGATCAAGGAAGCAATAATTAAAATTTCATATGGACGAAACCCTCGAGCCTTCGCGCCAGCTGTCAGATCAACTTGTCGAGAGACACGTTCCATCATTGACGCCAAGCGGGCAACCACACGAGACTCTGTGTCATCACCAGAAATTTGATACGTGTCCGGAAACAATAAACCTTCTAGAGATGTCTCCGATTTTGGTCGTAATTTTGACGCTATATCAGGACTGTTTGCAGCCGCCGCGAAATCTTCTGGCTTCATGAAAGTCATCTTTTCGGAAAGCCTCTGCGCCATTTGAGCCACGGTCATTCCTTCAGGAAACGTGACAGAGATGAAAGTCTGAGCTGGCGGGGTTGACAATGCTTCGATTATGGATCCAGCATTGTCTTTCGGCTTCAACGCGTAATAGCCAGGAGTGAGGGCAACCGATCCCTTAGTAGAGACGTACCAACGAAAGATGGTGGCATTACTAATGATTCCAGCGTTTTCTAATCGAGAAGCAACAGACGAAATCGTGTCACCGTCATTCACCGTGAAATTCACAGCAACACCTGGCGCCCCAGATGGATTCAGTACTCGAGCAGTCCACCACCCAATACACCCAAGCAACAACAGCGAAGCTGCTACAACAATGGCTACCGTACGTGTGACTCCTCGCAGTTGCCGCAATTCTGGCGGTATGGATTCAAGGGAGTCATCTGACACTGCTGAGACTCGATCCCACGGGTCGTCGTGCCAATTATTAGGAAGAAGTGGGTCACCTGTCATGACTTGTCCTGGTGGGCTTGGGTGTCTAACCATGATTGCAACATGACCGCTGCAGCAACTTTGTCAACAACGCGACGACGCGCTTGAGCGTTCATCTTTTGTTCCATCAACACTCGATCTGCTTCCACCGTTGTCAGACGTTCATCATGAACATGAACAGGTACCCCCACAACCGTAGCCATGCGCGCTGCTTCGACTCGGGCAGCTTGTGCAGCTTTTCCTTCTGATCCATCCATATTCAATGGAAGTCCCACGATGACTGCTTCTGCTTCTTCTTCAACAACCATCTTTGCGATATTGCGGTGATCGCCCCCCATGGAACCACATCGCAACAACACGGTGTACGGCGTCGCAATTGTGCCACTGCGATCAGATGTTGCAATGCCGATTCGCTTTGAACCGAGATCAATGCCAAGCACTCTCACGAATTATGCAATCGAACCGATAGCGGCTCGGGTCTTGTCCCGTGCAAGTTGTAACGCTTCATCGAGTGCTGCCGGATTCTTTCCACCAGCTGTTGCGATGTCACCTTTGCCACCGCCGCCTCCACCTACTGCTTGGGCAGCTTCTTTAATGAGCTCGGACGCGTTACCTGGCACAGCTGATGTGGTGGCTGCAACGAGAGATACGCCACCTGTATCGGTGACAGCACCAACGATGACGGCAACAATGCCAGGCTGTTGGCGAATCGCAACTGCGAGGTCTCGCACATCACCAGCGGTAAGCCCATCAACACGTGCAACGACAAGACCATCAACTGCTGTAGCGGCTAATTCAACTGCACGTCCGACGGACAACTTCCCACGCAGGACTTTGATCTCGTCGTGAGCAGCTTTCAGTTCGTCAAGTCTGCGTGATACACCGGCCGCAGCTTCATCAGGACGCACGCCGACAGCTTGAGATATTTCATTCAAAATGGCGTCATTGCGCTGCATGTATGAAACGGAGTTTTCGCCAGTGACTGCCTCGATACGACGCAAGTTTGAGCCAATTGACGACTCACCAATAATTTTGATGAACCCGATGTCGCCAGTGGCCGATACATGCGTTCCACCACACAATTCAGTCGATGCTCCAGCATTCAAGACACGCACGACATCACCATATTTATCGCCGAAGAACGCAATGGCTCCTGCGGCTAACGCCTCTTCCTTAGAAGATTCCGTTGCAGTGACAGGCGAATTATTCAAGACCTGGGCATTTGCCAAGGTCTCAATCTTCATAATTTCCTCTGCGGTCACCGCGTCATAGTGACTGAAGTCGAAGCGCAATCGATCAGGAGATACAAGCGAACCAGCCTGCTTAACGTGTTCTCCCAACACTGTTCGAAGCGCCCAATGCAACACATGAGTGCCGGTGTGATTACGGCGCGTCGCTGTACGCGCATCTACATCGATTCGAGCAGTGACAGCTACTCCTTCAGTGGGCTCACCTGACACGACTCGACACACGTGTCGACGTAGTCCTGGCAAAGCAAAATTCGTATCAATAACGGCTAGCTCGAAACTGTCACCGATGATGGTGCCGATATCGCCGACTTGACCACCACTCTCAGCGTAAAACGGTGTGTGATCGAGGAATACTTCGACACACGAGTCATCACCATCAATTACAGCAAGAACAGTTGACTCGGACGAATCATGAACATAACCAACGAACTCAGTCACTCCATGAGTTTCCATAACCTCACGGTATGCCTCTACCCGGTCCGCATCAGAACGACCAGACTTACGTGCGCTCTTTGCACGAGTCTTTTGTTCGTTCATCTCTGACTGAAAGCCAGCGATGTCGACTTCGACTCCCCGTTCACTGGCAATTTCTTGCGTGAGTTCCAATGGGAAGCCATATGTGTCGTGCAACAAAAACGCAGAGGTTCCCGACAACTTTTTGTTTCCGCCCGAAAGATCATCTTCAAGGATCGACAAACCAGTCTTCAAGGTATGACGGAAGCGTTCTTCTTCCTTTGTTAGAACACCCAAAACGAAATCTTTGTTCTTTGCCACATCGGGATATGCATTAGCCATGACATCGATTGCCGTATTGGCCAATGAAGGCATCACAAGCTTTTCGGTGCCGAGCAAATATGCATGGCGAACTGCACGACGAATTATGCGCCGTAGTACATAGCCACGGTTTTCATTACTTGGAAATACACCATCGTTAATAAGCATCGCTGCTGAACGTGCGTGTTCTGCCAAGACTCGCAAACTGAAACTATTACGGTCTTCGTAGTCGCCGATTTTATAGTGCGCGCCAGTTGTGGACTGTGCTTGTTCAATAATGGGGAACAACACGTCTGTTTCCCATACCGAGTCAACACCTTGTACAAGCGCAAGAATTCGCTCTAAACCAGCTCCGGTATCGATACTGGGCTTTGGCAGTGGCGAGCGAGAGCCATCAGGAGCCTGGTTGTACTGCATGAACACAAGGTTCCAGAACTCCATAAACCGGTCGCCAGTTGGGTCGTTTGCAGGACCGCCATCAGGTCCGAATGCTGCTCCGCGGTCAATATGAATTTCAGAACATGGTCCGCACGGCCCCGTGTCCCCTGCTTGCCAGAAATTGTCTATATCGCCAAGACGTTGAATGCGATTCATTGGAACACCGACTTGTTCATGCCACATTGCTTCGGCTTCATCATCTGATTCGTGCACAGTGATCCACAAGCGATCTCCGTCGAAGCCAAAAACCTCTGTCACCAATTCCCATGACCAGGGAATTGCATCAGATTTGAAATAGTCACCGAAACTAAAATTGCCAAGCATCTCGAAAAAGACAAGGTGACGCTTCGTACGCCCAACTTCGTCGAGGTCATTGTGTTTGCCGCCGGCACGCACGCACTTTTGAACGGTGACTGCTCTGTTGTACGGTGCGACTTCGTCACCCATGAAATATGGCTTGAACGGCACCATGCCTGCCACCGTGAACAACAAGGTGGGGTCGTGCGGAATCAGGCTCGCAGATGGGACAACGGTGTGTCCCTTGTCGGCAAAGTAGCCAGAGAACGCTCCACGAAGCGCATCAGCTGTGCGCGGGATACTGGAGTTTGTCGACGATGCCATGAAGGCACCATCTTAGCGATGGCTGGTTCTCTGGCGGGGTGGGTTATGGCGACGAGTCGGAGCAGCAGACGAACTGGGCATTGACGATGACGTTGACGCCGGGCCAGACGCTTCCCTATTGCGGTATGCATCAATCAAGGACATCACGCCATCAGACAGAGCCATGACACTGCGCCGAAGACCAGCAGCAATGGCATCAGCGATGTTGGAGGGTGTCAATTTCTCTGACACAGACACGATGGTTCGTTTAACCCAGACCACAATGCTTGCTCCGGCTACAGCCCCAGACACAAACCAAAACATACGGCGCATCATGACAGCACCACTGCGACAGTGTTACAGGTGATCCTCATGGTCTTCACCGTAGTACCGCAATTCACCTAATCCCAACGGAAGATACGACGGGGGCTGCACAGTGGTCGGTGGGGCTTGTCCCGTATGGCCTTCCCGAACATCTGACAGGGCACGTGATAGTGCATCCGTCACTGCACGACTCTTCGGAGCGCGTGCCAAATAAATCACTGCATGTGCGAGATTCAGTTGAGCCTCTGGCAATCCCACTCTCTCGAGAACCTGGGCTGCAGTTGTCGCAACGACAAGCGCGTTGTTATCTGCCATTCCAATGTCTTCACTAGCAAAAATCATCATTCGACGGGCAATAAATCGAGGATCCTCCCCTGCTTCAAACATCCTGGCAAGCCAATGGAGCGCAACATTCACATCGCTCGCGCGCATTGATTTAATAAACGCAGAGATCACGTCGTAATGGTCATCTCGCCCCATACGCGACACGCTCGTATCGAGCGCTGTCGTAGCGGCCGCAATATCGATGCGACCATTTGTAGCTAGCGCACAGCACACTTCGAATGCCGTTAACGCTTGGCGAGCATCTCCTGTGACACGTCGAGAAATCAACTCAAGTGCATCTTCATCTGCAGGAATTCCTTCGATCACAACTGCGCGATGGAGCAACTCCATAATCGCTTCTGCGTCGACCGGCTTCAGGGCAAATACAGATGAGCGACTACGAAGTGAGGGATTAACAGAGAATGCGGGATTCTCAGTTGTTGCACCTACAAGAGTGATGAGACCACTTTCTACAGCGTGCAACAGAGCATCTTGCTGCACCGTAGAGAACCGATGAATCTCGTCGACGAAAACAACGGTTCCGCGATCATCAAGGGTGAGCCTCCGTCGTGCAGTCTCTATGACTTCACGAATATCTTTCACGCCAGCAGTTACCGCACTTAAGCGTTCAAAACCACGTTGAGTTGTTGACGCCACAAGTTCAGCCAATGTGGTCTTCCCGGTTCCTGGAGGACCCCACACAATGATCGACGACAATCGATCACTTTCAATCAATCGACGCAGTGGACCTGTTGGCCCAACTAGATGACTCTGACCTACAACATCATCGAGAGAACGAGGACGCATGCGCGCAGCAAGTGGTGATCGCGCTGCGATTCGATCTTCTGTCGAAGCAGTGAATAAATCTGGTGAATCCACAACTACGACGAAGCAGGCGGTGGCAACAATCGAAGACCCAATTCAGCAAGATGTGCTGGGTCAACTGGTGTCGGTGCATTCGTCATTGGGTCTGAGCCGCTCTGAGTCTTTGGAAACGCAATGACTTCACGAATGTTTTCTTCACCAGCCAAAATTGCAGCAAGACGATCAATACCGAAAGCGAATCCGCCATGTGGAGGCGCTCCGTACTTGAATGGCTGCAAAAAGAAACCGAATCGCTTGTCTGCTTCTTCGTCACTTATTCCCAATTGATTAAACACACGACGTTGCATTTCAGGCTCATGAATACGAATAGATCCTGAACCCAATTCCCAACCGTTCAGAACAAGGTCATATGCAAGTGCGCGTACCTTCAATGGCTCTGTCTCAAACAAAGACATGTCATCAGGATGAGGTTGGCAAAACGGGTGGTGTCCGGGACGCGGGCGGCCAGAGACTGGATCAATACCAATAAATAACGGGAACTCAGTGACCCATACATATTTATAGGGTCCTTGATGAACAGGTGGTCGGCCGATGTCATTGCGCAATTGACCAAGAACTTCGCACGTAGTGTCCCATTCGTCGGCTACCAGCAACAGCAAGTCACCTTCTGTTGCTCCCATTGCTACAACCAAAGCACTTTTTTCGTCATCACTAAGGAATTTCGCGACTGGAGAATCTACGGCGCCGTCTGCGCCAATCTTCATCCATACGAGACCTTTGGCACCTATCTTCTTGGCACGATCGGTAAGACCGTCCAACTTGTTTCGTCCAAATGCTGCAGCGTCTGGGTAGGTCTTGGCATCAACACAAATACCCTTGATACATGACGCACCAGCAAAGGCCTTGAATTCTGTGCCTGCGAACAACGGTGTTAGTTCGATGAGTTCCATTGCAAATCGAAGATCTGGTTTATCAATACCAAAACGATTCATTGCGTCATGCCAAGTAATGCGCTCGATTTCGGGAGGCGCTTCGCCGGTTACGGCAATGGCCGCAGCAACTACGGCTCGACCAATGTTCTCCAATACGTCGTCTTGCGACACAAAGGACATCTCGGCATCAAGCTGCATAAATTCGTATTGGCGATCGGCACGCAAGTCTTCATCACGAAGGCACCGAGCGATCTGGTAGTACCTGTCGACTCCTGCCACCATGAGTAGCTGCTTCCAGAGTTGCGGAGATTGTGGCAGTGCAAAGAACGAACCTGGTTCTTTTCGAGACGGAACCAGAAATTCACGTGCGCCTTCAGGAGTAGACGGCATTAAGAATGGAGTTTCAACTTCAACAAATCCGTTAGTTTCCATTTCCTTTCGGATTGCACTGTTGATCTGTGCGCGCACGCGTAAGTTCTTCTGCATCCGTTCACG
The DNA here is from genome assembly GCA_037129855.1 of Actinomycetota bacterium. Lineage (GTDB taxonomy): Bacteria > Actinomycetota > Acidimicrobiia > Acidimicrobiales > Ilumatobacteraceae > UBA2093. The sequence goes on from JBAXUC010000015.1 coordinate 9,757, forward strand.
TCGGATATCGAGATATCGATACTTCAGGCGAATCATTTCATCAACATCGTCGGCACGAGCATCAACAGGAAATGGCGGGGGTTCAGCCGAGTTCAGAATTTCGACAACGCAATCACCAATTTCGACCATGCCGGTTGTGAGAGACGAGTTGATGGTGCCTTCAGGTCGCGCACGCACAACGCCCGTGACCCGAATGACATACTCACTACGAACATCAACGCCATTGTCAACGACACATTGCATAATTCCGGAATGATCACGAATATCGACAAATGCCAAATGTTCGCCGTGCTCACGACGGCGAGCAACCCAACCACAAAGTGAAACAGTCTGCCCAACACTTGCTATATCTAATTCTCCACACATGTGTGTTCGCATTGCAGTGGATCTCATGGGGTGTGCCGCCTTGGCTGTCTCGGTCCAAGAACCGTCTCCAGATGACTCTGTAGTTCGGTTGAGGAAATAGTTGTTTGTTCGGATGTAGAGAGATTGCGCACGGTACAGGTGGACTCTTCTGCCTCTGTGTCGCCGATGATCACGGCAACCTGTGCGCCACTTCGATCTGCACTCTTCATCTGTGACTTCATGCTGCGACCTTCAAAGGCTCGATCAGCAGAAAACCCGCTATGTCGTAGTTGGTGAGTGATGGACAGTGCATGGCTTCCGCCAGTGGTGTCGATCACAAAAACATCTAAGGCAGGAATTCCGTAGGAAAAGCACTCTTCTGCGTCACATGCAAGCAACGTGCGATCTACTCCGAGAGCAAAACCAATTCCAGGCGTCGCGGGGCCGCCAAGGTCTTCGACAAGTCCGTCATATCGACCGCCACCGCCAACGGCATTCTGAGCAGAGTCAAGTGAGCCAGAAATAAATTCAAAAGTCGTCCGCTGGTAATAATCAAGACCACGAACGAGTCGCTCATTGACAACGTACGGTATGTTCAGAGCGTCGAGCCCTGCACATACCGCTGCAAAATGGGCTGCAGCGTCAGTGCTGAGAAATGCACCAATGGCGGGAGCGCCTGCGATAGCTGATGCATCTTGTGGCCTCTTTGAATCAAGAACCCTGAGTGGATTGCGTTCTAATGTCGCAAGCGCCTGTTCACTCAGCGTTTCACTATGGGTTGTGAAATAGGCACCGAGTGCTTCGACGTACCGGCCACGGTCGCCTGCATCACCAAGCGAGTTGATAACCAAAGACACATTGCTCAACCCAATCGCCTGATAAAAATCCCATCCAAGCGAGATGACTTCCACGTCAAGCTGAGAATCGTCAACGCCCAGGACTTCGATACCGACTTGATCAAACTGACGGAACCGTCCAGCTTGTGGGCGTTCGTAACGAAAGTTCGGACCCGAATACCACACCTTCCACGGAGGCGTCGGGCGGTGCTGCGCAAATGCGCGACAGACACTTGCCGTGTGCTCTGGACGCAGAGCAATATGACGGCCGCCCTTGTCCATAAAGTCGTACATCTCTTTAGTGACAACATCAGTGGCATCACCAAGTCGCTGAAACACTCCGAGGTCTTCAAACATTGGAGGAATGATGTTCTGATACCCGGCGGATTCGACACCATCTGCAAAGACTTGTATCAAGGCACGCCATCTACCCGCATGAGGCGGCAAGATATCGCGGGTTCCCGGACTTGTTTGAAACGATGACACAGCCAATCAGGCTAGTCGGACTGCCCGCCAGGAACGATGCGATATGCGTCGTACACCGAATCAATTGACTTAATAACCCGCAAAACAGCATCCAGGTGATTGGGGTCACCTAGTTCGAATTCAAATCGCATCTTCGCCACCCGATCAGAGCCGGTATGGGTACTGCACGCAACGATATTGACGTGCTGTTCCGACAGAACATTGGCCACATCACGCAACAGTTTGCTGCGATCAAGAGCAACAACTTCGACACCCACATTGAACATGGTGCCAGGTGATGTTCTGGCCCATTCCACCTCAATCATTCGAGTGGGTTCGCCTTCCACTAAAGATTCAGCATTCGCACAATCGGAGCGATGAATACTTACTCCCCGACCTTTTGTAATGAAACCCGATATCTCATCGCCCGGCACAGGAGTACAGCAACGAGACAAACGCACAAGCACATCTTCAAGACCTTCAACATGAATTCCCGTTGCACTTCGCTTCTCGGTAGTGATGAGATCCATCCGCATCGGCATCGCTAGTTGTTCATTGCTGCCTTCGCGACGCATTGCTCGACCAATTCTCTGGGCGAAACCGCGTGCAGACACATGATGTTCACCAATGGCAGCAAATAACGTGTCGATCTCTGTCATATTGAGAGCTTCTAGTTCTTGCAAGAACGCGTCTGATGTCCATATGCGCTGAACAGGAAGACCTTCTCGACGCAATTCTGCAGTGAGGTCTTCACGGCCGGACTCAACCATGTCTTCGCGACGCTCTCGCGTAAACCAGTTCTTAATTTTACTTTTTGCACGAGGCGACTGGACAAAACCTAACCAGTCGCGCGATGGTCCAGCACCTTCAACATTCGAAGTGAAGATTTCACAAGAATCGCCCGACACCAGGGTCGAGTCAAGCGACACCTGTCGGCCATTAACTCTGGCTCCTACGCATGAATGACCGACTTCTGTATGCACGGTGTATGCAAAGTCCACGGGGGTTGAATTGATCGGCAAAGTTATTACTCTGCCCTTTGGTGTGAAGACAAACACTTCTTCTTGATCAAGGTCATTTTTCAGGTCAGCCATGAACTCGCCAGGATCTGAAACATCTGATTGCCAGTCAATAATCCGATTCAACCAATCGGAATCGTTTGTATCTGTGCCTTCTTTGTAGGCAAAATGAGCTGCAACGCCACGCTCAGCTCGTTCGTGCATCTCTTGGGTGCGAATTTGCACCTCTAACGCACGGCCTCCAGGCCCTATTACCGTCGTGTGCAGTGACTGATACAGATTGAACTTCGGCATCGCGATGTAGTCCTTGAACCGACCAACAACAGGTCGCCATTTGCCGTGCAGACAACCAAGGGCGCCGTAACAATCGCGGACACTGTCGACAACGATTCGAATTGCTACTAAATCGAAAATATCATCAAAGTCACGGTCCTTCTGCACCATCTTTTCATAGATGCTCCAGAGATGCTTCCCGCGCCCAGTGACCTGAGCTTCAATCTTTACTTCTGAAAGTCTGGCTGACACCTCTGCAATAACTTTTGCCAAATACAGATCGCGTTCCGGAGTTCTCGTTGAAACCAAATGATCCAACTCCGCGAAACGTTTTGGATACAACGCAGCAAAAGACAAGTCTTCTAACTGTTGTTTGACTTCTTGCATTCCCATGCGATGTGCCAAAGGAGCATAGATATCTAGAGTTTCTTGTGCAGTGCGCTGCTGTTTTTCTAGCGGGACACCAGCCAAAGTTCTCATGTTATGCAAACGGTCTGCCAGCTTGATCACAAGTACTCGCATGTCTTTGGCCATGGCCACTAACATTTTGCGCATCGTCGCAGCCTGCTGTGCTTCGCGTGAGTCAAACTGCAGACGTTCTAGTTTGGTGACACCATCGACAAGCATTGCTACTTCATCACCAAAATTACGTTGTACATCTTCAATGGTGATTTCTGTATCTTCCACTGCATCGTGTAACAGAGCTGCCGCCAACGACACTTCATCAAGACCAATATCAGCGACAATGCGAGCGACCGCTATCGGGTGATTAATGTAGGCCTCTCCCGAGGAACGCATTTGATTAGTGTGCGCAACACGCGCTACTTCATATGCCCTGTTCACCAAAGACACAGACGCCTTCGGATGACGACTACGGAAAGCTGTTAATAGTGGCGCCAACTCTTCGATGGGCGCGTTCTGCTGACGTCTCCACGGAAGAACTCGATCGGCAGTACCCATGGTCAAAGGTTAGCGACGAGACTTCTTTCGAGGGCGCGGTGGATGGCTCAAAAGGGCTTCAACGGCCACGGGGGCAGGAATGATGCCTTGGCTCGCATCTGTTGCTGCCCTGGCAGCTGCGCGGCGACCAACGGGGGCACCGGTATGCATCAGATGAGCCATGTCGACTCCGATAGACAAATGACCCCTCATGGGTCGGTGCTGGTCTGACCGTTCCTTCAAAATGCCAAGAAGAGGGCTTGCAATGTAGATCGACGAATACGCACCAGTTGCGAGACCGACAAGAAGCGCTAAGGCAAATTCACGCAGAGCGATGGCACCAAAAACTCCAGAACCAAGGACTAGCAAGCTGAGAACAGGTAGCAGAGCTGCAATCGAAGTATTCAGTGAGCGCATCAGAACCTCATTCATGGACACATTGACAATGTCTCCATACGACACTTTCGACCCGCTGAAACGCTCGTTATTGTCATGCACTTTGTCGAACACAACAATGGTGTCATACAACGAGAATCCAAGAATAGTGAGGAACGCAACAACTGTTGCCGGAGTGACTTCAAGTTTGAAAACCGAATACACCCCCACGCTGATTCCGACGTCGTGGACCATAGCAATAATTGCCGATAGTGCCATTCGCCATTCGAATCGCCATGCAATGAAAAGTGACACGATGAGGAAAAATATCAATAATGCCTTGATGGCCTTAGTTGTGATGTTGCGACCCCACGTCGAACTGACAGTAGACACACTGACGTCATTAACGGTTGCATTGGCTGACTTAGCAAGCGATTCTTGAATTGTGGTGCGAGTGGCGACTGGCAAGTCTCCTAATTGAATACGAACACGCTTGGTCGTGCCCGATGTCAAAGTTTGAATCTTTACGTTGTCGGTCTTGATCTTGTTAGCAACAAGAATTTCCTTGGCCTTGGCTTCCGACATAGTTCCAGCAACCGGAACTTCAAACGCGACACCGCCTTTAAAGTCAATTCCGAGATTGAGACCTTGAGAAAACAGTGAACCAACAGTGACAACAAGCAACAGTGCAGATGCGATAAAGCCAACATTGCGTCGACCATAAAAGTTGATTGTTGTTTCACCACGGAATAAACGTGACATTCCACCAGCCATTACGCAACCGCCTCTGAAATTTTGGCCTTGGCAACACCAAGCACTCGTCCCCTATTGAACAACTTGGTTTTGGCCAAAAGAAGTACTGCAGGCCGAGTAAAGAAATACGACACGATCATGTCAGCCATGGTTGAGAGACCAAGGAAAAACGCAAAGCCACGAACCGACCCCACAGTGAGCCACCACAGCACGACAGCACCTATAAGTGACACCGTGTCAGCAGCCAAAATGGTTCGCCATGCCCGTTCAAAACCGCGAGCCGCAGAGTTGCGCAAAGTGCGACCTTGCTGAACGTCGTCTTTTAGTTTTTCAAAGAACACGACGTACGAGTCAACTGTGACACCGATAGACACAATGATCCCGGCTGCACCAGACAAAGTCAGAGCTAATCCATTTGTCTTTGACAGCCAGGAGATGACACTCCATAACAACAACCCGGAGACACTAAGACCGCCAACGACAACGATGGCAAGCAATCGGTAGTAGAACAGCAAGAACAGAAGTACCAGCAAAACTCCGATGAGTCCAGACAACACCGCTGCATGCAAGGAGTCCTTACCGAGTGAGGCAGACACTGTCTGCACAGTTGGCGTATCAAACTTCACAGGCACAGCACCGAACTGCAATACGCGCGCTAAATCTTTTGCCTCGGTCTGAGAGAACGAACCACTAATTTGCACACTGCCATTGTCGAACGTTGGCGTTTGTACTGTCGGGGCTGAAATCACTTCACCGTCAAGAATAATTGCAATTGCTTTGGTAGGGCAATCTGCGCCACCTGCGTAGCACTTTGTTGACAATGCGTTCCATAAATCAGCTCCGCCAGCACCACTTCTGAGCTTCGCTACTACTACCCAACCGCCAGCATCAACTTGCGCAGATGAATCATTCGAAAAGACTTCTCCGGTTGCTTCGGCAGGACCGAGAAGATACAAGAGCCCATCTTTGCGTCCAGGAAGAACCGTCTGGCCTTCTGGCAATCCGGTGAGGGGATCAACTGGAGCAGTTGTTGCTGGAATAGTTGTCGTTGTTACTGCGGCAATACGAGAACTACCCACTCCACCTGCAGGCGGCGGCAATGTTGTCGACGCTGGTTTCTGAGTGGTGGTTGCACCCTTCACAGTGGTTGTGGTTGCGCCCTTCACAGTTGTTGTGGTGCCGCCGACCACTGTGGTCGTAGTGGTGTTATCAGGATTCTCGGCAACTTTTAACACAGGACGCATTTCGACTGCACCAGTACGGCCAATTGTGTCGAGAGCCTGCTGTTGATCTTTCACACCTGGCAGGTTCACAACAACTGTGTTTCCCTGGCGGATGATTTCTGGCTCAGCAACTCCGATTGAGTCAACACGCTGACGAATGATGTCAACTGCCACCGAAAGTGCGGCGGGATCAACTTCGCCAACAGGAGTCATGGTGACAGACGCCCCGCCTTGTAGGTCAAGTCCAAGAGATGGGTGGTTACCCGCAACAAGGTTTGCCGTGAACGTTCCGCCAGCAAGCAGAACAATTGCAACAAGGGATAGAACTAAGCGACGAGTCATGCGCTATTTCGTATCGTCCGTAGCGGCCTCTGCCGCAGGCGCTTTGCGAGCGACAGAACCACGTGACACTCGAATCTCAATTCGCTCGGATCCGTGACCGTCTGCCACGTCAACCCAGAGAACATCGCCTTCGATGGCTGTCACAAAACCATAGATACCCGAGTTCAAGATGATCTCGTCATCGACTGCTATCGAGCTTTGGAGCACTTGACCCTCTTTCAAGCGGCGGCGCTGAGGGCGCAGCAACAAGAAATACATGGCACCAAAAATTGCACCAAAAAAGACCAAAGTAAACAATGGATTGCCATTGCTCTTAGAAGATGATGTAGCAGAGAGCAAGATTTGAATCACGGCGAGTAATCCTAGCGACCAGAGACTGAATCAACCTGATTTGCCTTATGCCCAGACATCCAAAATGCGCCGTTTGAGGTCAGAAAAGGTGCCCTTTTGTATCGCTTCTCTCAGGTCGTTCATTAGCGAGATGGTCCATGCCAGGTTATGGACTGATACCAAACGAGAACCAGTGGGCTCCCCTGTCTGGGCCAGATGACGTAAGTAACCGCGTGAATGTGATGCACAGACCCAACACGGACACTGAGAGTCGAGGGGTTCATCAGAATCCAAAAACTGGGCGTTCTTGATATTTACCCTGCCCTGCGAGGTCAGCGCAGTTCCATGACGACCAAGGCGAGTTTGTAAAACACAATCGAATTGATCAACTCCGAGACCTACTGCCTCGACAAGTGACGCCGGGTCACCAACACCCATGAGATAACGCGGTCGATCTTCGGGGAGTTCATCAATGCATGCCGCTATAGATTCCACCATCTCAGCACGGCTCTCTCCTACCGAGAGACCTCCAATGCCAAATCCATCAAAACCAACATCCACCGTGCGTCGTGCACTTTCGGCGCGCATCGCTGTATTGGTACCACCCTGCACGATGCCAAACAAGGATTGATCAGACCGAGTGTGTGCGGCCCTTGCTCGTAACGCCCAAGCATGGGTTCGTTCAAGAGCTAGGCGCACAACATCAGGTTCAGCAGGTAACGACGTACATACATCGAGAACCATCTGAATGTCTGCGCCAATCTTTTCTTGAGTCTTCACAGCAATCTCTGGCGTGAAGCGATGATACGAACCGTCATAGGTCGACTTAAACGTCACTCCATCATCATCAACTTTTGGGTCAAGGGAGAACACTTGGAATCCACCTGAGTCCGTGAGCGTGAGGCCATCCCAACCGCTAAAAGAGCCAAGGCCCCCAAATTTCTCCACAACGTCTGCCCCTGGTCGCAACATCAAGTGGTACGTGTTACCAAGAACAATGCGAGCACCGATATCTGCATAGTCGCGCGCGCTGAGATATTTCACGGCGCCACGAGTACCAACCGGCATGAAGCACGGGGTCTCATATGTTCCGCGATGAGTAGTTGCTGTTGACGAACGCGCAGCGCCGTCTCGTGAATCAATATCAAGTTGTACGGGGAACATGTAATTAGCCTTTACGAACGTGCCAAGAGCATTGCATCGCCGAATGACAGAAACCTGTATTGCTGAGAAATAGCTTCAGCATAAATGTCACGCCATCTTGGCCCAATGAATGACTCAATCATTAACAACAGTGACGTTTTTGGTAAATGAAAATTCGTCAGCATCATGTCAACAACTTGCCACTGAAAACCAGGCGTGATGAACAACGACGTACGACCCGACAACTGACCTGACGCAGCAACTGATTCCAGTGCTCGAGTGGCAGTAGTTCCCACAGCAATGACTCGCTTCGCATCGCGACAAGCATCAATGACTCGCTGTTCAACTGAGTAAAACTCAGAGTGAATGAGATGGTCAAGCGGGTTATCGGCAGAGATTGGCTTGAATGTGTCAAGACCCACTACCAACTCCACTGTCTCCACAGTGACCCCTTTGGCAACGATCTTTGCCAGTAGTTCTGATGTGAAATGTAGGCCAGCAGTAGGGGCAGCAGCACTTGCCATTCTTCGCGCATAGATCGTTTGATACCGCTCAAGGTCCGTCAGAGAACTTCGGATATACGGAGGCAGTGGCATCGCACCTATTCGTTGCAACAGCTCCATGGGGTTCTCATCAAGAATTTCCACAACAAACGTGTCACCAGCTTCGGTACGTGGTCCAACACGCACAACGCGCTTACCGAAGTATTCGAGCACCTCATCAGGTTTGAGTTTGCTCGCCGGTTTTACCAATGCTTCCCATAAACGAAAGTCCGACGAGCGTTGCTCTAACAGCAACACTTCTGCTGCCCCACCAGTTTTTCGATGGAGAGCCAACCGCGCCGGTAACACCCTTGTGTCATTCACGACCAGCACATCACCCGACTCAAGCATGTCAACAAAGTCAGTCATGTGTTTATGTTCCACATGATCGGGGCTAGTAGCCACCAATAGTCGAGCAGAATCACGCGGTTCTACAGGATGTTGAGCGATGAGCTTTTCGGGAAGCTCATAGTCAATGTCAGAAAGATGCACGCACCGAGGCTACGGGTTTGCAAGGTGTGAACGGGCAGCATCCATGGCTACTCGGCCACGAGGCGTGCGAGCAATAAGCCCCTGCTGAATGAGAAACGGCTCATACACGTCCTCTACTGTTTCGGGTTGCTCACCGACAGCTATAGCTAGTGTGGTCAGCCCCACAGGCCCGCCATCAAATTGTTCGCACAAGCTTCGCAAGATTGCTCGGTCTACTTTGTCAAGTCCGAGCTCGTCTACTCCGAAGACACGAAGCGCCTCGAGGGCAGTCGCGGCGTTGATTGTGCCATCTCCCCGCACTTCAGCAAAGTCGCGCACGCGGCGCAACAATCTGTTTGCAATACGCGGGGTACCTCTACTGCGACGCGCAATATGCAATGACGCATCGTCTGTGAGAGGAACATCAAGAATTCGCGACGTGCGTTGAACAATTGCATCAAGTTCTGCCGCATCGTAATAATCAAGACGCGCAACAAGTCCGAATCGGTCTCGTAACGGACCAGTGATCATGCCTGTTCGTGTTGTCGCTCCGATCAGGGTGAACCTGGGCAATGTGAGCCTGATAGATGACGCTGCTGGTCCTTTACCGACAACAATGTCGATCTGAAAATCTTCCATGGCGGGATACAAGATTTCCTCAACGGGCCGCGAAAGGCGATGAATCTCATCAATGAACAACACATCACCTTCACCGAGTTTGGTGAGAATTGCAGCAAGATCACCGGCACGTTCTAACGCGGGACCACTAGTGATGTGAAGCGCGACTCCCATTTCGGCCGCAACGATGCAGGCCATTGTGGTTTTTCCAAGACCAGGAGGACCAGCCAACAAAATATGGTCTGCGGCTTGACCCCTCTGTTTGGCAGCTCCGAGCACAATGTCGAGATGCTCCTTCAGTTCACGTTGTCCGACGAAATCATCAAGCAAGCGAGGGCGCAAGCCCACTTCATCTGCAACCTCGCGATCAGACGCAAGAATCGGTTCAAGAAATTCATCCCGCACGACGGGCTCCTAACAAGGCAAGCGCATCGCGCAACATAGTTTCTGAATCTGACGCAGATACCAACAAACGCATCGTGTCACGAATTTCATCTGTTCCGTATCCGAGTGCCATGAGCGCATCGCGCACATCTGCAGCACTTGACTGCACGGAATCAATTGAGTCGCTAGAACTAAGGCCATCAAGGTGTAGTCGTGATTTCAATTCAACCATCAGACGTTCTGCAGTTTTTTTGCCAACACCAGGAACGATAGTGAGCGCCGCAAGATCTCCTGATGCCACAACCGTTACCAATGCGGTTGGTGAATACGTAGACAGAATTGCCATGGCCATAGATGGCCCGATGCCATGAGTAGCGAGCAAAATGTCGAAGGTGTCTCTTTCAATCCGAGACGTAAAGCCAAACAGCGTTTGGTTATCTTCACGAATGTGATGATGGATATGTAAGAAGGCAACCACTGTCGGTTCAAGTTCTCCGAACGTCGACGACGTGACGTTGCACAAATATCCGACACCTGCCACTTCCAGCAGCACAGTGTTGGGTACGAATCGTTCAAGAACTGTTCCGCGCAAACTTCCGATCATCGCGCGCTCCGAGCAATCGCTGCATCACGAGAAGCAATAAACGGGGCAATGGAGCAATGACACAACGCAATAGCTGCTGCGTCAGCCGCGTCAGCTGGTTGAGGAACTGCTGCAAGATTCAGACGTTGCTGCACCATGTGTCCGATTTGGTCTTTCGTTGCACTGCCCCACCCGACAATGGTGTTCTTCACTTGTGACGGCGTGTACTGAGCGACAGCGCAACCTGCACGACTGGCTAGAGCCAGCACGATTCCGCTTGCCTGACCAACTCCCATCGCTGTACGAACATTGTTTTGGAAAAAAACTTGCTCGATGGCAACCGCGTCAGGCGTGAATTGAGCGAGCAGGGACTCCATTTCACAATGAATCTCAGCAAGTCGCTCATGGATTGGGCTACTGGGCGGAGTCCGGATGACACCAATGGCCACAGCACGGATGTTCTGATGGGATGTCATCTCCAAAACGGCATATCCACAACGGGTGAGGCCTGGGTCGATTCCGAGAACCACATGGGGAGACGCAGCGGAGGCCTGGGCGAACATATGTTTGATTGTAACCCACCCGCACGGGAGTGGGGTGAATATCAACGAGAAGCTTCGACTGCCGCCACTAGTTCGTCTACCTGGCGATACGTGATGCCCGCAATGGCCCGATGAGCATATGTAATGACTCCGGAAGCGTTGATAACAAACACGCTCCGACGAGGAAAACCGAGCGGCCCGACCGTTCCATAGAGCGACGCGACGGCCTTGTCGGTATCTGCCAGCAATGGAAAACCGAAGCCGTGCTTCGATGAAAACTGATCATGACTAGCTACGCCCTGAGCAGACACAGCCAGCACTTGAGCTCCTACCCCTTCAAAAGCCGAGAGTTCGTTGTTGTAGGAATTGAGTTGCTTCGTACAGACCGGAGTGTCATCGCCTGGGTAGAAAACGAGCACGACTGATTGACCACGAAATGAGGACAAGGACACTGAGGTTCCCCCTGTCGCAGGAAGAGTGAAATCGGGGGCGAGATCGCCGACTGAAACTGCCATTATTCGATCTCCTGCATTAGTGATTCTTCGATGTCGAAGTTTGCATAGACGTCTTGTACGTCGTCGCTCTCATCCAACATGTCCATAATACGCAGAATGTGGCGGGCATCGTCAAGATCTGTGACTTCAATGGTGTTCGCCGAGACCATGGTGCTTTCGGCGCTGAGAACTTCAATGCCAGCGGTCTCGAGTGCCTCTTTCACCTCATATACGACTGATGAATCAGTGAGCACACGCCATGTGTCTCCATCGCGTTCAATGTCGTCTGCCCCTGCTTCGAGAGCCGCCGTCATTACAGTGTCTTCTTCCACCGTGCCAGAAACGACTATGAGACCACGACGAGCAAACTGCCAACTGACAGCCCCGGGCTCTGCAAGCGAACCGCCGAATTTTGTAAAAGCATTACGAACATCAGATGCGGTGCGATTGCGGTTGTCGGTAAGTACATCAACAAGCAACGCAACGCCTCCAGGCGCATACCCCTCGTACATGATTGATTCATAGTTAGCGCCACCAGTTTCACCACCGCCGCGCTTAATTGCGCGATCGATTGCGTCCTTGGTCATCTGGCCAGCTTTAGCTTTTTGCACCATGGTGCGTAATGAGGCGTTCGTATCAACGTCCATTCCGCCCGAACGTGCAGCTACCTCAAGTTGTCGAGCAAGTTTCGCAAACAATTTGCCACGCGC
>JBAXUC010000150.1:0-3277 GCA_037129855.1 Actinomycetota bacterium
GCTGCAGCCATAGCAACTGTTGCAACCATCATCAGAATTGCCCCACGGCGCACACTGATTTCTTTGCCCCATGTATCTGTCACGCGCGAGCTACCAATACTGGAGACCAATTCAAAGAGGCCGAGCACAATGACCACGCCAATCAGTGCTGCGCTTGAGAAACCAAATTCATCTTCAAACCACGGACCAAACGTGATGCCAAGACATTGGCTGGCACCCATCAGCAAAAATGCTGAGGCAAACACGAAGTAACCATTACGCGGCACTGTGCCACGTAACTCGGTACGCACCGGTGCATGTGCTTCATCACGCGGAAGTGCACTGGCAATCAGTGAACCCGAAATGGCCATACCGATTGCGCCAACTAGAAAGCCTGCGCGCCACGAGATAAGCGCGGTAGCAATTCCCATGATTGCGACACCAATAAACAGTGACAATGCCCATGACGTTTCAATGACGCCAACAATGCGTCCACGCCGTTCATACTCCACGTGATCATTCACCCAAACAATGAGCGCAGTATCGAACAGCACCTTTGCCCCGCTCAAGAGGAACATTGAAATTGCAAACTGCACAATCGTGGTGGAAGTAGCTGCGCCAATGACTCCGAGCGTGAGTGCGACCATTCCAATAGTCATTGATGTAATTCGGTTACCACGATCAACAATTCGCCCCAAGATGGGAGACCCAAGCCCGGCGAATTCGCCGATCATCAGTGCAACTCCCATTTGCGCCACGCTGACATCAAGTCCGCGGGCGATGACTGCAATGAACGGCGGAGCAAATCTGTAGCAAGCGTTTGAAGCTAAGCGACCCCATACAAGGCGGTCGAGATTCTTGCGAACAGGTGCTGCGTAGGAGTTATCGACGAAACGAGAGAACATGAAGTTAGAGCTCTTCGCCAATGGCGCCGTGCTCTAGCAAATCAACAATGTCGCCAATCTCAATAGGGCTCGGTGATCCGGGTCGTACAATAAATTGGCACCCACCCAAATTGGAAATGCGTGAATCAACCATTTTGTGAGATCTGCGCATCACGCGAATAACTCCGGCATGGGCAACTACTAATACTTCGCCCCCAGCAAATTGCGTTGCAATGTCAACGAGCGCATCAGTCACCCGCGAAATAATTGATTCATCCGATTCGAAACCAGGTGGACGCTGATGTGATTCCAAATAGCCCGGCCAATCGCGTTCAATTTGGTTGTGGGTGAGTCCTTGCCATTCGCCAACATCAGTTTCACGTAAACGAACGTCTGGATCCATCAGCCCTGCACCAAGACTGTTCGCGATGATGGTGGCTGTGGTGCGAGCGCGCAATAAGTCGCTGGACACAATTGCATCAAACATGCCGAGCTTTTGTGCCGCAGCTCGCGCTTGGTCAACACCAAGGTCTGTGAGTTCAATATCTGCTTGCCCCTGCCAACGACCTTGTGCGTTCCATTCGCTCTGGCCATGGCGCAGCATCAAGATTCGGGTAGCGGGGAGCACTCCACGATGATACTTGGCTACGAAGCGTTACTCGCCTGATGTAATGCAGGAAAGGATTTCAAGAAAGAACTGATCAGCCATTGCGACTATTTCTTCATCAGTTCGATCTTGCACAGGATGGGTGGTGTACACCCGCTTCATGCTGGGCAACCCAAGCGAGACGGACTGCGCAGTACCTGCACTGATGAACTCTTCAGTTGCAACAAAGACACCAGGGATGCCACGAAGTTCTAAATCTGAAATGTCATGCACACTGCATGACGTGCAACTGCCTCAATCAGCAAGTGCTTCTATGACCAAGTTGCACTGTGTGGCAATTTCTTGTCGTAAGTCAACTGGCGCAGGTTTGGTAAACGTTGGTTTCGAATATCGCAGAACTTTTGCACCACGCTCAGTGAGCAGTTCTTCGATGCGGTTAAGAAACAAATTGCCGCGTGGCTTTGAGATATCAAGAAGGCCAATGGTGAGGCCTTTGATACTGGCGGGACGCGCAAGAGTTTGACGCGTTGCAGGCTTCGCCTCATTTGTCGGATCAAGGATGGTGATGCCAGTTGCCATAGGTATCAGTATGTCACGAGCCGACGACTCGGGTGACAGGGTCAGAACCGATTGCGCCGTTGGCCCAACCAGCAACGATGGAAGAAAAGAGACCCGCTCCGCCACCTGCGAACGTGAGCAGAATGCCGCCGGGTCTGAACTTTGGCAATGTGGCATCGCGTAGGTGAGGGGGAATACCTTCGGCCATCTCGCGTGCACCACGCACCAAGTCAGCGCCTGGTGTCATCGAGCGTTCGGTCAGTTCAGCAATGAGTTTCTCGCGAGACCATCCTGCTTCGGCGTAGACGCGACCATGGTCTGGGCTGATTGTGAGAATGGCATCAAAACCGATGACCAACTTTGGGTGATGCACAGTTTGTAAACACGCCACTAATGAATTGGTGAGTTCTTCAGGTGTGCGTGCCAATTGGTCAACTACACAACGCGGTCCTTCACCGGCGAACACTGTGACTGCGTTTTGTCCAAGCGGCACGCCACGTTCTGTTGCAAGAGACGTGAAAGGTGATCCGACTTCGTCTTCAGCAAAGCAGAAAGAAATCTTTCCGGGGTTGCCGTGAGTAGCGCGGTCAACTTCACCTGGACGACCACCACCAACATTGCGAATTGTCAGTTGCACAGCGCGGCCGATTGTGTTGTTTGCTCGGTTGCCCTGGCCGAATGCATTTATGCCCGAGTTCATACCAATCGCACGAGTGCCAGGACCATTACAAATAATCACTGGGCCAACGGGCATCGTTGTTGCTAAAACACCGTGCATATTGAATTGGTCGTTGCACACTGCTTCAAGTGCAGCAATAACCCACGGCATGTATTCGGGAAGACAACCAGCCATCACCGCGTTGATGGCGATTTTTTCAACCGTGAGCTCCACCAAGTCGGGTGGTGCAATTGCAATCACGTCTTGTGGGTGACGAGTAGTTCCTGTCAGCATCCGCAATACGCGTTCACGTGTTGGTGGGATAACAGGGAAACCATCGGTCCATCCGCGTGCGTACATTGCTTCGAACTCGTCTTCGGCGTCTGAGAATTCCACAGTGCGCGCAATGACAGGTGAGTCCGTGAACTTCGCACGCAATTTGTCAACAATGTCAGGGTCAACGCTCATCGAGCCGCAGCCAGGTCGCATGGCAGGCAGATCTGCACCGAGTTGTGGAATTTCTGTAATGCGTTGCCAGTCAGACGCTAACCAGCCGAATGTGCGGTCAACTTCTTTGCCATTCACAACTTT
>JBAXUC010000151.1:0-3272 GCA_037129855.1 Actinomycetota bacterium
CGCCTCGGTTTTGACCCCCCTGAATACCGCCCTGGCGTGGTGTGCCTTACAGCAAACCCTTGAGTTACTAGGTTGAGGGTTTGTTTCACGTGAAACAATCGGCAGACTAAAAACCTTCAGATGTTTCACGTGAAACATTCTGAAATCACTCCTCACGAGAGCCATGTTTCACGTGAAACATCTGGCAACATCCACCCGTTGTCCACAGGCGGCACCTACACTTGCAGTGTCCAGACCAACACCACAGAGCAGGAGACAACCCTTCGTGAGCGATTCAGACACCATTGTCCTTGCCATCTCACTGCAGAAAGGCGGCGTCGGCAAGACCACGACCGCCATCAACTTGGGGGCAGCTCTCGCTGAGCGGGGCTTTCGTACCCTGATCATTGACCTTGACCCGCAGGGCAACGCATCATCTGGTCTGGGCGTCAGGCCGCCAGACGACGCGCCAACCATTGCCGAAGTGTTGCGCCGCGAGGAGACCCTGGACAGCATTATTGAGCCGACAGCGGAAAAGAACCTGTTTGTTGCGCCAGCACCTACCGGTCAGGCCTTGGCAGAAGTTGAAGCCCAACTTGTTGCCGAGATGTTCCCTCAGCCACGTTTGAAAGACGCCATTGATGCATGTCGGGCCGACTGGGATTATGTGTTGCTTGACTGCCCACCCACATTGGGACGCCTCACAGTGAATGCCTTTATGGCTGCCGACGCCGTTCTGGCGCCCGTGCAATGCCAATACTTTGCATTGGAAGGCCTTCGCGATCTCAGTGAAGTGGTGAAGCAAGTGCGTCAGGCATTAAACCCAACCCTTGAAATAGCCCATTATTTATTGACGATGTCTGAAGGCAGCAAGAAGCTGTCCTCTGAAGTCGAAGCCGAATTGCGCTCTGCGTATGGCAAAAAAGTGTTCCGTAGCTCAATTCCGTACAACGTGAAATTGGCTGAAGCTCCTTCAATGGAGCGGTCAGTATTGAAGCACGCCACCACTTCTAAAGGGGCCTTGGCCTACCGTGATGTTGCAAAGGAGTTAAGCCATGGTCGAACGCCGAAAGCTAGGTAAGGGACTTTCTACCCTCATCCCCACGACGAGAGAAGACGCACCAGCGCCCGCTGCAACCGCACAGCCGACAGCATCGCGAGAAGAACTCCCCGCATCTGCATTGCGCGATGTGCCGACAGCAGCTATCGAACCGAACCCACATCAGCCGCGTGTTCATTTCGATGAGGATTCATTGAGTGATTTGGCAAAATCCATTAAGGAAATTGGCATCTTGCAACCATTGCTTGTTCGCGAGATGTCGCCAGGCAAGTACCAACTGATTGCAGGTGAGCGACGCTGGCGTGCAGCACAGAAGGCCAAGTTGTCTGTTGTTCCGGTCGTGGTTCGTGAGATCAACGAACTGGGTTCAGTAGAACAAGCGTTAGTGGAGAACTTGCATCGCCAAGATCTCACTGCACTTGAAGAAGCGTCTGCCTACCAGCAACTGTCCGAAGATTTTTCAATGACCCATGAGCAGATTGCAAAGAGAGTGGGTAAGAGCCGTGCTGCAATCACGAACGCATTGCGGTTGTTGTCACTTCCGGCAGCGGTGCAGGGCTATTTGGCCGATGGCCGTTTGACAGCCGGACATGCCAGAGCATTGTTGGCAAGCTCATCAAGTTTAGTGATGGAAGAGCTAGCAGCACTGGCTGTGAAGGACGGCTGGTCAGTGCGAGCCACGGAAGACGCAGTCAAAAATGGAGTTCCCGGAGTCGATAAGCCAAAACCAGCAACAGGTGGGGGAACCACCACGTTGCGGCCAGCAGGCTTGTTGGAACTAGAAAACCTCTTGGCGGAGTTCCTTGATACGAAAGTCAGTGTCTCAATGGCTGGCAAACGGGGACGGATCAGCATTGAGTTCGCAGATCTGATTGATCTTGAGCGTATTTATCGCCACATGACTGATTAATCAGTCGGTATCAGCCTCAAATGCCAACGGTGTAGTTATCCACACCGATAGTACCCTCAACTGTGGGTAGAGACTTCAACCTTACGCACAGCTGTGGATTGCCTGTGGATAACTAGATTTCGTGTAACGGATCTTCACGCCATGCATCAAAAGCATCAGTAATTGCCAATGCAAGAGAGCTGGTAGTCAACGCCACCATGTCAGCAGGCCCCATGGAGCACAAAATGGCAGGCATTTTCGTTTCGCGCAGCACCGGATGGCGAATTCCAATGGTACGCACAGATAATTCGGGCACGCGCGATGAGATTGCAGCTGCCACGCGCGACGCAAGATTGCGCCCACCGACACTGACAAATGTTGGCACTTCATAAAAGTAAATAATGCACCCATCATCGTTAGATACTTCACAACCGATGTACACATCTGCAGCGAATTGATTAGCTGCTTGTGCTTGAAACGATGCATCTGCATCAACAGATGTTGCGAGAGGATGAGATTGCTTTGCGCGACGAAGAATTGCGTGAGCAAGTTGCGTACCACCAGTGAAGTACCCGATAACAAGTCGGGCATCATCGCGCGCATCGGTATTACCTAAATCAATTGATTCACGCACCGCTGCCACGCCAGGGCCTGCGCCAGATTGTGAACCCATCTGCTTCAAAAACTCAATGAATTCAGGGCTACAGATGCCATTTGCAGTGATGTCCATATTGCGCTGAAAGTCCGAAACAGCCTCAACAACACTCTGACCATAAATACCATCGACGCGTCCGCAGTTGAAACCAAGACGGTTCAGCTGCGTTTGCAATTCGGCAACATCATCACCGCGAATATTTGGGGTGCGAAGAAACAACAAACGTTCTCCTAGTGACCACGATGTTTCAATTAATGCCGACCACGTTTGTTCATCACATTCACCTGTTGCGGGAAGTCCGTATGAATCTTGAAATGACAGAACAGCACTGTGTGTACGTGCACAGAAGTTGGAATCTTCAGCTGAGCCAGGGGCAAGAAAACCTGCAGCCGAGAGTCGACGTTGTAGATCGTGTACCGCTGGTCCGCGGTGACCAGGACCTATTGGGAAGCCGGAAGAAATTTGGAAAGCTCCTCGAGCATGCGGCCCTTTGGCATCGCTCCAACAATTTTCGTCTTGATCTCACCCTTGTCGAACAACAACATGGTGGGAATGCTCATCACATTGAAACGACCGGCGATATCGCCGTAGTCATCAACGTTGAGTTTGGCGATGGTGATTTGGCTTGGCATCTCAGCTGCGATTTGATCGAGGATGGGTGCAATTTGCTTGCACGGCCCGCACCATTC
>JBAXUC010000152.1:0-3263 GCA_037129855.1 Actinomycetota bacterium
CCGGGTCAATGAAAATTCGCAACTGTGTGCTGTGACCAAAGGGAGGCACGCCACCAATTGCATAACCAGTGGCTTCACGAACCGCGTCCGCGTCGACGCGCTTGCACTTTGCGCCCCCGGCAGCAGCTGCAAGCTTCTTTTCATCTAACTGGTTCACTCCGCTCACGAGCGCCATCACGATTTCGTCATCAACACCGAACACCAGGCTCTTTACAATCTGACCAACGGTTACACCAATGGCGTCGGCTGCGTCTTGTGCGGTCTTTGTGCCTTCGGGGAACTTGCGTACTTCAATCTCTAAGCCGGCGTCTTTGGCTGCCTGCGTAACCCGGGCAACGTTGGGGTGAATCTTTTCGTCCGACATAATTGCCAGCCTATGACCGGCTACGCGGTGCTCACCCATCGACGGACGAACGCATTCGTCGCTTGCGGGCAATGACTTTCTAGTCAGCTACTTCGGCAGGGCCGCTGGTTGTAAAGATCAGCGCGCCGACAAGTGAGATACACCCGGCCACCAAATACGGAACGGTGTACCCACCCGAGGAATCTCGAATAGTGCCAATGAGAATTGGCCCGATAGCTGTTCCGGTGAGAGATACCAAACCAGAACGGGCAGAAATTCGGGGATAATCCTTCACGCCGAAACGCTGCGCGATCAGTAGCGACTGCATCATCAAAATATTGCCAACCATCGCACCAAAGAGAGCGATGCTCAGCATGAGTGGGATTGTGCTTTCCATTTGTCCGATCAGAATTATTGCTGCGCCTTGCATTACTGCAATGAACACCATGAATTTTGCCAATGGAAATTTCGGAATGATGCGACCACCTAAAAGTCGAAACACCACGCTTGCGCCAGACAACACCGATGTTGCAAGAGCTGCTGTGCCTGGAGAAGTGCGTTCTTCTACAAGTTTGACAATCTGTTGAATAGCGCCAACTTGACTACCCATAACCAATACGTAGCCAATGGTGACGACCCAGAAGAACTTGGTGCGCACTGCATCAGCAAGAGCCACGCCCGGCATATCAACAATGTGATTTTCAGGTTTTGGTTGACCATCAGGCATCCAGTTCAACGCCAATGGATCAGGACGAATCAGTAAGTACGCAGGAACACACATTCCGACGAACCAGATGAGCGCAAGGTACGGGCTTGCCCCGCTCATCTGCTTGGCGTCAATCAGCTTCTTGATGATCGGTGTGAGAACGACGCCACCCATTGAAAGCCCTGAAGATGCCGCAGCAATTCCTGGTGCACGTTTTGTGTGGAACCAGCGCGTGACAACGGTGGTGGCAGTTGTTAAACCACTACACGACCATGCAACTGCGAATACTCCGTAGACAGCGAAGAGATGCCACTTCTGTGAGACATGACCCAACATGTACAACGAGCCAGCGCCGACCACTGCTCCGATGTAAATGAGAATTCGAACATCGAATTTCGCAATCAGGCGCGCCACCAACATATTGGTGATGCCGCCGACTAAGAAGAAGAACGTCGTTGCTATAGAGAGAGATGAGATCTTCCAGCCAAGTTCTTTCGAAAATGCATTGAGGTAGACGGACATTCCGTAGAAGCCAAGGGCTGAACTGAAGAAGAGAACCGTGAAGCACCCGCCGACGACCCACCAGCCGGGAAAGGCGTCTTTCTTGCCTAGATATACGCGTGTTGCAGTCTGCGACATGGAGCCCCCGTTCCGAAGGCAACCTTAGACGAGGGTATTGATCTGTTCTGCTAGTGAAGAATCTCGCCGTGTGACACAACCTTTGTCGTGTGAGGTGAGAGCGATTGCCACAGTGTTGTAACTGTTTGACCAATCAGGATGATGATCTGCTGCTTCTGCCATGTCTGCGACTGATGTCATGAAGGCAAAGGCCTCGATGAAATTGGTGAATGTAAATTCACGACGCAATGCATTGCCCTCATGGCGCCAGCCATTAGGAACAACGACATCGCTCATACGAAGGCTGCGTAGCCGTCAATTTCTAATTGGTCGGCAAGTTCTGCACCACCGCTAGCAACAATGCGGCCTGAGACCATGATGTGCACAACGTCTGGCTTCAGTTCTTCAAACAAACGAACGTAGTGAGTAATGGCAAGCACACCAAGATTGCTCTCGTGTGTTGCTGCCTCTACGCGACGAGCGCAATCACGCAGAGCGTCAATGTCGAGACCAGAGTCGAGTTCGTCAAGAATTGCAAACTTTGGCTCGAGTACTCCGAGTTGCATTGTTTCGTTGCGCTTCTTTTCGCCACCGGAAAGGTCAACGTTTAGTGCACGGGTAACAAGTTCAGGGTCCATGTTGATGCGCAATGCTTCTTGCGTAATGCGAGCACCCATGCCTTCAGTGCCACGATTACGTGCTGTAAGGGCTTCTGCCATTACTTGGTCTGCGTGAACTCCGGGGACTTCTGTTGGGTACTGCATAACTAGGTGCAAGCCAGCAATGGCACGTTCCCATGTTGGCAACGCAAGCATGTCGACACCGTCGAGAGTGACTGAGCCAGCAAGCACTTTGTAGCCAGGCTTACCCATGATGACTGCAGACAATGTGGACTTACCAGCCCCGTTTGGTCCCATGATGGCATGTACTTCACCAGACTTCACAACATGATCAATGCCCTGCAAGATTTCTTTGCCCGCTACTTCGGCGCGAAGGCCTTTGATTTCAAGAGTGCTCATGACTTCGCCTTTGCTGATTCAACAATGACTTCGTCATTGACAACTGATGCTGAATACACAGCGACTGGCTGTGTGGCAGGAAACGTATCGGGGTGGCCGGTAACAAGGTTGAAGGCGCTTCCGTGTTTGATGCATTCGATTTGTTTGGTGTCACACCACACCATGCCGAGTGACAATGAAATGTCTGCATGACTGCATGTGTCAGCAATGGCGAACACTTCGTCTTCAATTCGGACAACTGCTATGGCGACTCCGTCAACCATGACCTTGTGAGCGGTTCCGGATTCGAGTTCGGAGAATTTTGCAACAACGGTCATGATGCCACTTCGTTTTCTGGGTTGAGTTTGTGGTTCACGGCAGAGCGCAACATTTCAACGTCTGCGAACTTTGGCAGACGATCAATAACTTCGTTGAAGAACCCGAACACAATGAGGCGTTCTGCAATTTCTGGCGGCACTCCCCTGCTCTCAAGGTAAAACTTCTGCTCTTCGTCTACTGAACCAACAGTGCTTGCATGGCTGCACTTCACTTCGTTGGTTTCAATTTCAAGGTTCGGCACACTTTCGGCCCATGCACC
>JBAXUC010000153.1:0-3139 GCA_037129855.1 Actinomycetota bacterium
GGCTCGCCATGTTTAATGCATTGCCGCGCTCGTAGGCACTCGCAATCAGCTTCGCTTCAAGTGCTGCGCGTTCTGCATCATCAGTAATTGCCTCTAACTCTTTGCGGTACCCAAGTCGCACTGCGCCTTCAAGGCCCATGCCGCCAAACTCACCTGTAGGCCACGACACGGTCATGGTGTTTCCATGGAAACTGCCACCAGCCATTGCTTGAGCACCGAGGCCGTAGCCCTTGCGCAGAACAACAGTGATCCATGGCACCGTAATACTGGCGGCGGTAACGAACATGCGGCCAAAGTGACGTACCTGAGCTGTCTGTTCTGCATCGGGGCCCACCATGAACCCCGGTGTGTCGCACAAGCTGATAATCGGAATGTCATATGCATCGCAGAGTTGGATGAACCGTGAGGCCTTATCTGATGAATCAGAATCAATCGCACCGCCAAGATGTGCGGGGTTGTTGGCAATGACGCCTATTACACGACCTTCCACTCGCATGAACACAGTGAGAATGCCGATGCCAAATGAGGGGCGCAACTCAAGAGCAGTTCCTATGTCTGCCAGTGCATCAATCACCGTACGTACGTCATAGACACGTGTGCGTTGTTCCGGTATTAGTCCCCGCATCACATCGTCGGGGTGTCTGGTCCATGTTGATAATGGGCCTTGGAAATATGACAAGTACTGCTTTGCTGCTGCGACTGCTGCTTCTTCGTTTGCAACGCGAATGTCGACAACACCATTTGCTGTTTGCACATTGATATCGCCAATGTCTGTTGGCTTGACGAGCCCGAGCCCGCCGCCTTCGATCATTGCGGGGCCGGCCATACCAATATTTGAATTTTCGGTAGCGATGATTACGTCGCAGCATCCGAGCAATGCGGCATTGCCCGCAAAGCAATAGCCCGATGTAATGCCAACGATTGGTACAAGGCCAGACAATTGAGCGAAGTACGCAAACGCTAAGCAATCAAGGCCCGCAACACCGGGGGAGTCGGTATCGCCAGGTCGGCCGCCACCGCCTTCAGCAAACAAGATGAACGGCAAACGCAATTGTTCTGCCACTGCAAACAGACGGTCCTTTTTCTTGTGGTTCAATGAGCCTTGGGTGCCGGCAAGAACTGTATAGTCGTACGATGCAACGGCAACACGTGAGGCATCTTCGTCGAACAAGGTGCCATTAACGGTGGCAAGCCCTCCGACAAGTCCGTCACCAGGCGTGTTACGAATCAGGTCGTCAAGGGTTCTGCGCTGACGTTGCGCAGCAACAGCAAACGATCCGTACTCAATGAAAGAACCATCATCAACAAGGTCTGCAATGTTGGCACGAGCAGTGCGTTGCCCTCTTGAAGCACGCCGAGCAACTGCTTCTGGGCGAGCATCATCGGTAGTTAGGTGTCGACGGTCACGGTAGCGAGCAAGGTCTGCGCGTTCACCGACTGATGCTGTTGCTGAGGCTTCCGTTGCCGTGACATCAGCAATGACCCCAGGTGTGATGTGAACAAGCACTTGGCCGGCAGCAATGGTGTCACCTTCGGCCACCAGCACTGCTGTGATTGTCCCTTCAACCCCTGCTTCAACGGGGTGTTCCATTTTCATTGATTCAAGTATCAGGATCTCGCGATTGGCACGCACCGTGTCACCTGGTTTCACGGAGATCTTGAAGACGGTTCCAAGAATGGGTGACGAGACATTGTGGGTAGTCATGGCTCATTGTCTCACACGGCCACTTGTCACATCATGTCGAGGGTTCACCTAATAGTCATGTTCCGCAAACCTAAACACTGCCGTTTTGTAATTTCTGCATAACAACATTGTGCTTGTGAGGATCCACCCCCTGATCAGCACGATAGTTGGCGAGCGCGCCCTGAGGCCGATTTCGGTCATCTCAATCGTCTCCGGAATTGGGACTGTTCTCAGCCCGGCTTTGTTCAAGGCTCCATTGGTCCTTTCGTTACTTAGCCCTCGTATCCCATTTCTTGTGCTTGCAGCTGGCAAAACAAACCCTCTTTTGTTTGTCACGCTGATTGGAATTCGCTTATCAATTACTGATTGGCACTGGTTTGATCTTGGGCGGCGTCATGGTCGTGATTTGGCAATGAAGTCTCGATTGTCACGCAGAATTATGTTGTGGAATCCACGTGCCCAAAAGATTGGTGTTATTGCGCTATTGGCAATCCGGCCAATTTCGCGACACCTGTTGTTGTCGGGAATGGTGGGAATGAAATCACGAACGGTCGCAATAATTGACATTGTCAGCACTGTCGTGTTCTTGGTTGCCATCATCATGACCGTAAAGGGTCTTCGCTAGTAGATTTCCTCAAGTGCTTGCTCTTGTCATTGGTGCTTTTCTGCTGGGGTGGCTAGTCAAGACCATTCGACCAATTCCAATTCAGGTGACGGCATGGGCTGACAAGTATGTGTTACAAGTAGCTCTACCTGCAGTGATCATCGCAAAGATCAGCAAAGTCACATTTGATGCAGATGTCGTTCTGCCAATTGCTGTGGCGTGGTCTGTGATGTTCGTGGCAATCGTCTCGGTACTTATTACTTCACGGATACTCAAGTGGAATCGATCCATCACCGGGGCATTGCTGCTTGTTGGAGTTCTCGGTAACACAAGTTTTCTTGGGCTGGGCATGGTGGAGAGCCTGCTAGGTGCTGATCATCTCGCGTCTGCCATTGCGTATGACCAAGTCGGCACTTTCGTCGGGCTCGCTTTGTGGGGTTCCTTTATTGCAAGTACATATGGTGCTGGTGAAAGTGGATGGCGTCCCATTCTGAATCGACTCTCACGCTTTGGGCCGTTCCTAGCTCTGCTTGCAAGTCTTGTATTTCGAGTTATCGATCTTCCTGCTGATGTGTATCCGATTCTCAATGGCGTTGGGAAAACAGTTGCGCCAGTTGCAATGTGCGCATTGGGTCTTCGTTTCACATTGAATGTCATTCGCTCAGTTCAGGTGCCGGCATTGTTTGGTTTGATATCAAAGATGGCGGTACTGCCGGGTGTTGTCTATGTCGTATCTATGTTGCTTGGTTCACCACATGACCTCGCATGGTCAACGTCAATTTTGCAAGCAGCAGCGCCACCCATGGTCACAGCAGGTGTTGTGGCGGTTGGTGCTGGCCTATCTGCTGAAC
>JBAXUC010000154.1:0-2993 GCA_037129855.1 Actinomycetota bacterium
TCAAGAGTTTGTAAACGAACGCTCATGATGCCGCCTGGTGTCGCAGCTGCATCTGCTTCAGTGAGTGTTGCAACAGTGCGGCCGCTTCCACCGTAATAGAAATTCAAAATGTCTTGCCACGATGATCCGAGTTTCGTTGCCCAGCCAAGAGAACCATATTGGCTAAGACCGCGGCCATGTCCGTTGCCGTGACCACGAATTATGACACCAAGTGGAGGAAGTGGTTCGGCGTGAACAGCTGTGTTAGGAGTCGATACGAGAAACGACGTGAGTAGCGATACGAATACGAGCAAGATGCCGACACGGCGAAGAGGTCTTGTCGGAGATGCCATGAGATACCACGCTAGGTGGTCTCGACCACCTCATGGTGGCGGTCTGTCTCGTCGCGCTCTTGCACTGCAACGCCTGTTAAAACGAGAGCCATTCCGAGAAGGTCAAGCACGCTGGGGGATTGATTCAGAAATACAAATCCAAAAATTGTGGCGCAGACGGGAAGTAACGCCAACATGACAGAAAAACGTCGAATTGGAATGCGACGAAGAGTGGCTTGATCAATACCGTACCCAATTGCGTTTGACAGCAATCCAACGAGAATGCATCCGATCAATATTTTGCCGCTTGAAAATGCTGCACCCGCGTCACCTGCAGCAAATGGAGTGATTACGATGCCTCCGAAAAGCAAACCGAGCGCGAGGCCCGACACTCCTCTGTCCGCCAGTGCGACGCGCGAACCCATCACGATGTAGCCGGCCCACATGATTGAAGCAGCCAAGATGAACACGAGCCCTAATGGTTCGTTGCCTAGTTCAACACCACCTAAGACAACGACGCCGACTGCGGCCGACAACAATGCAACCGTATTGCGCACCGAACGCGTGCGAAGCGCGGCAACGGTTATTGGTCCGATGAACTCAATGGTGACGCCTTTGCCGAGTGGAAGACGGTCAAGTGCTAAGTAAAAGAACAAGTTCATTAACGCAGTTGATGCACCGAACGCTGCCACCCAATACAGTTCGCGACGGCTCCAACGTGGATGTGATTGCCGAAATGAAAACGCGAGCAGAATTAATGATGCACTGAGTACGCGGAGCCATGCAACGGTTGCAGGCGAAATATCGTCAAATAAATGAACCGCGATAATTGCGCCGGTGTATTGGGCAACCGCAGACAGTATGAAGAAAAGTTCAGGAGGTGCGGCGTTGAAAATACGATCAGCGCGCAACCTCTCATGTGAGGTCACGAAAGACTGTCGCTAGTTAGTCGAAAAGTTCAGGATCTGTGCGGCAAATCTCTTGCCAGAGTGGCTGGAAGTGTGCCCAACCTGTCATTGCATTCCCTGCGTTTTCACGCGTGTACACAGCTGAATCGTGTGGGATGTGCTTCGGAGTGCCTGCTGCCATCGCTGCAAGTTGTGCTTGTGCGCAACGCTCGAAACAAACAAACCAGAACACTGCTTCATCAACACTGGCGCCCACTGTGAAGTGGCCATGGTTTTGGTGAATTGCTGCGCGATTATTGCCGAATGCTTCAGCAAAGTCACGACCGGCTGATTCTTCGAATACGACTGCGCCACCATGTTCTGAAATGACAACATTGTTTTCGTAGAACGCACATGAGTCTTGAGTCAATGCGTCAAGTTGGATACCAAGCGAACTGAATGCTTTTCCGTATACGGAATGTGCATGAGCTGCTGCAATGACATCGGGACGAGCTGTATGTACAGCTGCGTGCAACACGTATGCTGCGCGGTTCACTGCGTACTTGCCATAGACAACTTCACCGTGATGGTTTACCAAGATGAGGTCAGACACTCGCATGTGGCGAAATGACAAACCGAGTGGGTTCACCCAGAAGTGATCAGGAAACTCAGGATCGCGAACTGTGATGTGTCCGGCAACACCTTCACCGAATCCGAGTCGACCAAAGATGCGTAGTGCGCCAGCAAGTTTTTGCTTGCGACGAAGACGCTCTTCGGCAACGTTGGCGGCAGGAGCAAGAGCTTCTTGGCCAAGAATGGTGACCTGCTTTGGAGTCAACGGAATACCGTCGATCATGCGGGTCTCTGCGGGTGCATCGTGTGTGATGGTCATGGCTTCACAATACGCCACAATGGTGACTATGGGAATGAGTCAAATACAGCCAGATCACATGGGGGCTCCGGCTGCCAAGTACGCACATGCCGTGAAAGTAGATGGCGCACAGTCAATGGTGTTCACTTCGGGGGTCGTACCCACCATGCCTGATGGCACCGTTCCGCCCTCCCTAGAAGGGCAAACCCGCGTGGTGTGGGCCAATTTGCTTGAAATCCTGCGCGCCGCTCAGATGGGCGTCTCAAACATCGTCAGCATCACCACGTATGTGGTGGCTCGAGACACGCTGACACCCGATCTGGCCTCTGTAATGGCCGTACGCGATGAAGTAATGGCAGATCACAGGGCGGCAAGCACCCTCGTAACCGTTCCAGCCCTTGCTCGCTCCGAGTGGCTGATCGAGATCAGCTTGGTCGCTGCTTCCTGAGAATTTCTAGGAGTATGTCGCTAGTGGTGGTGGCTCGTACGATTGACCCCCATGGCTGATGAAATAAAGCGCACTGACTCTGGCATTGACATTGCCCCTCTCTATTCGGCTGATGACCTCGCCGGTTGGGACCCAGCAACGCAACTGGGTCTTCCAGGAACAGCGCCCTACACCCGTGGTGTGTACCCCACGATGTACAGAGGCAAATTGTGGACCATGCGTCAGTACGCGGGGTTCGGCTCTGCTGAATCAACCAACCAGCGATTCAAGTTTCTTCTTGAGGCAGGCCAAACAGGACTGTCATGTGCGTTTGACCTACCCACCCAAATGGGGTACGACTCTGACCACGCTCGTAGCGAAGGCGAAGTCGGCAAAGTAGGCGTTGCTATCGACACCATCGAAGACATGCGCATGTTGTTGAAGGATTTGCCGCTCGACAAAGTGTCAACGTCAATGACCATCAACTCAACTGCTGC
>JBAXUC010000155.1:0-2987 GCA_037129855.1 Actinomycetota bacterium
GAGTGAGAGATTGTTGAAAGAAAAACCACGCCAAAATTGACGAGATGACCGGACTAATGAGTCCGAGCATGCTGGCGAGCGACACGTCGATGTGCCCTTGTGCCCATGTCATCATTCCGTGACCAATGACGCCTGGCCCCAGTGCCATTCCAATGATGTACCACCAATCGCTGACATGCATCGCTCCGAGGTCATTGCTGGTGATTGCGCCGTACGGCAAAACAATAATCGAGGCACAAAAAAACACAGCCGCAATGAACGACCAAGAATGAATACCTTCGTCTCGTCTCTTCTTTGACATCACGAAGTATGTGGTCCAGATAAATACATTGAGTACTGCCAGAAGGTCGCCATTGAGATGAGCACCACTCGTTGATGCTGCAGCCATCACGACCACCAGAACTCCAGCCATTGCACTAACCGAATACAGAAGTTTTCGCTTCGTAATTTTTTCACCGAATAATTTCGGAGCCACAAATAAAACAAGTACTGGCTGCAAAGTCCCGACCATTGTGGCATTCGCTATTGAGGTCATCTTGACAGTGGCGAAACCTGTGATGAAGGACATCGCGAACATAAAGCCGGGCAATGCGGCCTTTCGAATCACGTGTTTGTTCAGACTGCCACCATTCAGATATGCCATTCCCACCATGATGGGAAGACCGAACAGCATTCGGTAGAACACAATGCTTGATGTGCTGACAGAAAGTGCCTTGTTGAAGATGGGGCCAATACCCCATGCAGTCACTGCAAGAATTGCAGCGAGAACATGAATGTCGTCGCGACTGCGAAAGGACTTCTTCGCCGAAGCGTCAATTGAGGTCACTTCGAAGGTGGATTCAAATCAATACGAAGAGTAAGAATCCCATCTTCCAGCGAAGCAACCGCATCGCCAATGATTGCAAAATCACGGAAATCAGTTTCAGAGTTTGCGATGAACAGTTGACGTTCTTCACCGGCAATTGGCGGTAATGGGCGTTTACGCACCGCCGTTGCCCTGTCGCGAAAACGCGTAATCATTTCGTTTGGATCAAATGCAGCCATGGCTTACTCCTTGTTTTTTTGTTGAATGAGAAGAGGGTCAATGATGGAAGGCAGCACATCGACTGCATCATCGTCGTGTGGGTATGAATCATGGAACGGTTTTTGAGGTTCCGAGATTGGCTCACGCATCAGAACGGCTGGTGCAATGTGATGGATGATCGGTTCAGCACCATCTGTTCGAACGTCATTCAGCATTTCTGTTCTCTTTGCTTGATCAGCGCGCGCAAAGGATCTGTCAGCCATGATCTCAAGAGGTGCCAATACGGCCGAATCTTCAATGGCTGATCGCCAGAAGGCCAGCGTTGCAACCAGGAGTGCGATGCCAAGGATGACTAGTCCCCCGCCGATCAGATTGACCGACAATTTCGATGCGAGAAGTAGTCCAATAGCCACGGTTCCCATTCTTTCACGCGTTCGTGCTTTATACGCGTCTCCACGTATAAAGGAAGAAATTATTGAGTGGCAGTGAGAAATTCAGAAATATGTCGGCCCACAGCCACAACTTCGATGAGGAAGCCATCGTGGCCTTCGACGCTCTGTATCTCTTTGTGCGCATTGCGCGGATCGTTATTCGTCAAGTGAGATTGGATCAGTTCTTGTTGGTATGCGGGATACAAGATATCTGAGTCAATGCTGACGGTCAGGGTGGGCGCCTTGATTCGGGCCAACGCAGCGTCAAGCCCACCACGGCCACGGCCAATGTCATGCAGGTCCATTGCTTTACCGATGTACAAATGGCTATTTGCATCAAATCTGCGGACCAAACGATCACCATGATGATCAAGGTACCCTTCGACTTCAAAGCGTGAAAATAAGTCAATGCCGTCGGAGTTGAAGTTTTGATCTTTCAATTGCCGACCAAACTTCTCATTGAATTTTGAATCTGTTCTGAAAGTCACTTGGGCAATCATGCGGGCCACGGAAAAACCATTCCAGGGGCCGCCATCTGGCCCTGCGTTGTAATAGTCACCGTTCTGATACGCCGGGTCCATCAGCAATGCACGACGCCCAATAGAGCCCCATGCGATTTGTTGCGCACTAGCCTCGGCGCACGTGGCAACTGCGATAAGCGCCCGCACACGAGTAGGAAACGTAATTGCCCACTCAAGAGCCTGCATGCCGCCCATGGAGCCTCCAACAACTGCTCGCCACGTATTGACACCAAGCGCGTCAGCAAGAGATGCTTGTGCGCGCACCATGTCACGAATAGTGACAACAGGAAAGCGAAGTCCATATGGCTTGCCATCGTCAGGATGCGGCGATGCAGGACCTGTTGAACCTTGACACCCGCCCAGCACGTTCGAACACACAACGAAATATTTGTTGGTATCAATAGCATTCCCAGGACCAACGACACCTTCCCACCAACCGGGTGTTGCATGACCTTTGCCAGCAGAACCAGCTACATGACTATCGCCCGTCCATGCATGACACACGAGAATTGCATTAGAGGCGTCCTCATTCAAAGTGCCCCATGTCTCGTATGCAATCGTGAC
The DNA here is from genome assembly GCA_037129855.1 of Actinomycetota bacterium. GTDB lineage: Bacteria > Actinomycetota > Acidimicrobiia > Acidimicrobiales > Ilumatobacteraceae > UBA2093. The sequence continues at coordinate 2,541 of JBAXUC010000155.1, forward strand.
ATCGCGCAAGGATCCGCCACCTTCAAGAGAGAAAGGGCGTGTTTGCGCAAACTGGTGAAACTGACGATGACCAGCAGGTTGATCAGGAGTCCACCCTCCAGAGGCTGGATACGGCGCAGGGTCATGACGGTATGGCTCGTTCATGTGTCCCCTTTCGCTGGTACAAAATATGTGTACGAAAGAAAGACTTCTGACCTGTTGCTCCGCTGGATTGCGGAGCCACATCCCTCACCTTTCGATGAGGAGGCACCGTGCGCTTGTCACCCCGGTTGCCGGACCAATTGGTCTCTCTTAATGTGAGATTGAGACTAGCGGTGTTCGGCGTCGTTAGCGAGGTGTTTTGGTAGACCGACAATGTCGGTGAACTCATCGAATGCCGTAATGGTCCCGAGATGGTCTCTCAAAGTGCCAAATGACTGCAGTCGACCGTATGCATCACCTAAAGCC
>JBAXUC010000156.1:0-2984 GCA_037129855.1 Actinomycetota bacterium
TTGTTAGCTTCTGTTACTGCAATGTGCTCTTTGACAGTGTCAAGAACGAAAATTGCGTCTGGACGACGTGCAAGTTGTGAGATTCCCGAAAGGTTCTTCTGCAGTTTGTCGAGTTCACGAGTAAGAAGAAGTGCTTCCTTCTTTGGCATGGCTTCAAATTCACCTGACGCCATCATGCGCTCGTACTCTTGCATTTTTGCAACACGCTTCGAGATGGTTTCGAAGTTGGTGAGCATTCCACCCAACCAACGTTCGTTCACGTAGTACATGCCGGTTTTTTCGGCGTAGCTACGGATGGGATCTTGTGCCTGCTTCTTTGTTCCGACGAACAAGACAGTGCCACCGTTTGCGACAAGGTCGCGTACGAATGCATAAGCAACCTCAATACGCTCAAGCGTCTGATCAAGATTGATGATGTGGATTCCGTTGCGCTCTCCAAAAATGAATTGCTTCATCTTCGGATTCCAACGACGGGTCTGGTGACCAAAGTGCACACCAGCTTCGAGCATTTGACGCATTGATACGACAGCCATGATTTTCTCCTTCTGCGGTTTTCCACACACTGATCCGACGCCGAAGCGACCGCAGATGGCCAGTGTGCAAGGTATTTGCTTGATGTAACACGTACAGATTGCACGCGTTGAACTTGGAAAGCCTATCGGGAGCGGGTCACCGCCCCACAATGACCGACCCACGACCCACGAGATGCCCCGCCCCGAAACCCAGAAATTGCAAAGGGTTCACGTACAAACCATGAACCCTTACCCCGAGATAGAACTGACCTGAGCTGACCCCAATGGTTTGTCCGGCGGCAACGGTGGACCCAGCGACGACGTTGGAACTACTGAGGCGCCCATAGGTGACCCTGGCTCCCCTTCCGATGTCTTGAACCACATACAGAACGCGGGCCACCTGACCAACAAACACGATGACTCCAGCGGTCACTGCCCGAACTGGTGTCCCCGTTGTCGTGGCGATAGTGACACCTCGGTGACCGGCACAGCGCTGACATGCAGGAGCCCGAAATCCATCAACCACTGTCCCGCGCACCGGTGCAACGGGAGGAATTGGTTGAGAGACGGCGAGAAGTACAGCAACAAGATGCGACATGACACTGAAACCCACATCAGCAATGTGTGCCAGATCGGCAGTAGATGGAAAGGGTCAGCCCATGCCGGCAGCAGCAAGTCGCGAACGCAACTGCAACACAGCCTTTGTATGAATCTGTGAAATACGACTCTCGGTAACGCCCAATGCTTCGCCTATTTCCGACAAAGTGAGACCGTCGTCGTAATACAAGATCAAAATTGCTTGCTCACGTTCGGGAAGTTTGGAAATTTCGGCGCGCATCGCCGTACGCAATTCTCCTTCTTCCATCGCACGACCTGGCTGCAAGTGCGTATCCGCTTCAGCAGCTGTTGTATCGAGCGCCACATGATCAAGAGGACCTACTGAACCAGCCGCAATATCGGCGAGCCATTTTTCTAACTCGTCAGTAGTGATCGAAAGCTCGGCAGAAATTTCTTCATCAGTTGGCGTACGTCCATGTTGATGTTCCAACAATGCGATGGCGTCTTGTACAGACCGTGACCGAGAACGTACAGAACGTGGCACCCAATCAAGTGCACGAAGCCCGTCAAGAATGGCGCCACGAATGCGTGGTATCGCATACGTTTCAAATTTTGCTCCCTGTGACGGATCAAATCTGTCAATTGCATTCATCAGCCCGAAAACACCAGCACTCACCAAGTCGCCCGTATCAACGGTGCGAGGCAAACCTGCAGCGAGACGTCCAGCGACAAATTTCACCAGCGAGGCGTAGTGCACGACCAACCAGTCGCGAGCAGTGCCCTCTTCAGACTCATGCCATGCATCCCATGCAGAGTCAATTGTGTACCGAAGCGGACGTGCGTTCATGCGCGTGGATGTGATTCTGAATACACAAGACGCAAGCGTTCTTTACTGACATGCGTGTACCGCTGTGTTGTCGATGCGTCACTGTGGCCAAGAAGTTCTTGAATGGACCGAGTGTCTGCGCCGTTATCCATGAGATGCGTGGCAAACGAATGGCGTAATGCATGCGGATGTGTGCCACCAGGAATATCGGCACGCTCACATGCTTCGTCGAGAAGGCGTGTGCAATCGCGGCGGCTTAAGGCATTTCCGCGGGCAGACAAAGCAAGAGATGACCCCGTCGTTTCGCCTGCAACTTCATGACGCACTGTCAACCAGCGGCGAATTGCTTCAGTGGCGGGCGCGCTCAATGGGACCATTCGTTCTTTAGAGCCTTTACCCATTACTCGCAATGACGACCCATCAGCCGACACGCTCTGCAATGTGAGACCACACACCTCAGATACTCGCAAGCCACTGCCATACAGAATTTCCAGAACAACTCGGTCGCGAGCCCTGCGCCATTCGGGAGCTTCTTCATCTTCAGATGACACAAGACGAGCAACGGTCTCAGCATCAAGCGGTCGCGGCAACCGGCCCTTCACTGTTGGCGTGTGTACAGCGTCGGTGGGATTAGTTTTTGAGGTGCCGCTTCGAATTGCCCATGCAAAGTACCGACGCAGGGATGCGACTCGTCGAGCAATCGTGCGAGACGTAGCTCCTCTGTCGTGAAGTGCAGCTAAGTACTCTCGGACATGTTCTTTTTCCACCATATTTGGAATAACTGAGGGCATTGAATCAAGCATCCACTCAGCGAACAATTCAACATCTCGGCGATACGCAGCACGAGTGTTCGCTGCTGATGCGGTGAGAGATGATTCAAACTGCGCAATAGCCCACTTCTTCAGTCGTCGATTACGAACAACACAGTCGCCTTTTAGGCTGATGTTTGTCGCAGTGCGACACTGCGCACACGATGACAGATGAGATGGCACGATTCCGTGCGCCGGGTTAGTGAAGGGTTCTGCACCTTTGCTTGTCTTCAACGTACGAACGCACCATGCAAAATAAGTTGACACTGCGGACATTCG
>JBAXUC010000157.1:0-2983 GCA_037129855.1 Actinomycetota bacterium
CAGTCCCTGCTCGCATCTATACCCCGACTGCATGTACGAATACGCGAACCACAACCGAGCGTGCATCAACCAGTCGTTATTGTGCACGATCTCACCGTTATCAGAAATGGATCTAGGCGCGCACTTGACTCAGTCAGCTTGGAGATCGGAAAAGGTGAAGTTCTTGGAGTCATCGGCGAATCAGGGAGTGGCAAGTCGACACTCTTATCAGTGATCTGTGGACTGATCTCATCCTCCTCAGGTTCAATTCACAACGGCGACGGGTTTGATCTCTCCACTCCCTTGCGCAGTCGACCGCATGCAATTCTTTCTGAAATTCAAATGGTGTTTCAAAATCCAGATGACTCGCTTAATCCCACACGAACTGTTGAACAGTCAATGTGTCGCTACACCCATGCCAATCGTGACGAAGTACTTGCAGCGCTCGATGCAGTGGAGCTATCTGCACAGTTCTTGACCCGGCGTCCAGCCGAAATGTCGGGTGGAGAAAAGCAACGCGTCGCCGTCGCAAGAGCTCTGCTCATGCATCCGCAACTGTTGTTACTTGACGAAGTCACATCGGCACTAGACGTCACCGTGCAAGCATCCGTGGTCAAGATGCTTGCGAGTGTCCAGGCAGCCAGCGGAATGTCAATGGTTATGGTGTCTCACGACATTGCACTGATTGCATCATTGGCCGACACACTCATTGTCTTAAGAAACGGAAAAGTTGTCGAACAAGGTTCAGTCGATGCTGTTATCAATTCTCCGTTAGACCCATATACGCAGCACTTAGTGAAATTAGCGGCGACCACAATTCACAAATAAACCAACTAGAAGTTGACCGACAGTGTCATGGACCCCGTTTGCCGGTTCACCTGGAGGCGGAGCCAGTGCGAAATCCCCTGTCAGCCTTCACGTCATCTACATAGAGGGCTACTAGGGAGTGCTCAGAGTAGAAAGACTGCACCAAACTCGAGTATTTTCCCGGATCTACTGATCTATAGCAAGATTTTTTCGCCACGAAGAGAAACTCTTCACCGATCCTGCATGGGGCATTCTTAACCATGGGAACGGATAAACCTCTGCTAGGTCTTTAAATTTCTTAAATGAAGGAACTGGCGCGAACGTCACAGCCACTGCGTGGTCTGCTGCAAATTGATATGGATCTCCAAGATATACACGGAGGTCTCTCCGTGCAGACAGATCTTGAAGTGTCTGAAGATAGAACGCAATGCGATGTGAACTCAGTTGAAGTTTTCGTAACGCTGGCTCATTAAAGACAAATACAACGGGGAGTTCTGGATGAGCAACCATCGCTGGGTCTGCATCCCCTAGTGAGTCAATCGTCAGCAACACATACTCTGCATTCTTATTCAACACCGGCGCGACCGGACCTCGAGTTGCAGCAAGATCAAGGTCCACGTCAAGTCGATCATTGTTTGCGCTGTGAGCAAGTGTGGTCTCTTCAGGAAACTCGGCAACACACTCTGCGTCATCTATCGAGAGGTTACTCAACCTTCGGTAAGTCGGCGACGTCTGCGAGGTCACGCGGTCTGCCTGTCGCCATCTTGTTGGTTCGAAGATCGTCAACAGAAATGAACGGCACGTCAATATTTCCAATTGTCACATAGACACGATTTTTATATTCGTCAGAGAATTGAAGTCCTGACGCGTAGGTCATGGTCCTTTGTGTATCGCAGGTGACCGTGTGCCGCTAGCGCGTATCCGCCAACAATGAGGAACTCGACCTCATGAGCGACGAATAATTTGACAAACTCTTGAAAGTCTTGGTTCAGGTTCATGTGTCCATCCGTGATACTCGGCTCGCAACTCTTCAACCATCGCAAGCCGTTCAGTGACAGGACGAGTCACCCAATAGGTCCAGGCGGCATCCTCGTCACCTCTAAGCTTTCGAGTCACGACCTTCTGGATGGAATGCATACATTAAATTCTACCCGACAACCTGCCTCGGCTTCATTGGGATTCGCGATCTAGACCCCGATTCCGTTGGCATATTTGTTCCATCGCACAGCGGTTGGTGTTCCAAACGATTACTGAAACCCCAGCCATCACCCCATCAGTGCTGGGCTTTGGAAAAACACACCAGCCTCACGAAGGCGCGGATGGTGCGACCTACTTCTAATGCCTCACAGCAATGGCCTCACGGCGGGCCATATAAACCACAACAAGTCCAATGACTCCGAGAAATACAGCACTGGTTCCGGTGGTGCCAATGGCGAGACCACCGTCGGCCTTTGCTTGAGACATGTAGTCACCGATTGATGCGCCAAGTGGTCGAGTCAGAATATATCCAGCCCAGAATGTCACGATTGCATTTGCATGGAAGATTTTATGAGCGATGGCGACAACTGCAATAAGGCCACAAAACAATAGCGCAGATTTCCAGTAGCCAATATTGACCTTTTCTGCAACCAGATCTCCCGAAGCCGTACCCAACGCAAATGTGAACAAGATTGTCAACCAGTAGAAAGCTTCTCGTCTCGTCGTGCGGATGGAATGTATTGACAATGTGTGCTCTTTAGATTGCCATGCAGCAAAAACCGAAGCTAGAACCACTGCGAAGATAGTGGTTGACGTGATGAGGTTGACATTGAATCTGTCCGTGAGATTATCGGTAATCAATGTGCCGACAACACTGATTAACACAACCGCCAACCAATAGATACCAGGCTTATATTGCTTCGACTTGAACTGCCATATCAATACGCCGACAAGCGCAATAGATGTAGCGAGAGTTGTTCCTGTCAACCCAAAGTGCAATGTCTCATTCAGATAGTCAGCAGCTGTTTCTCCGACTGTCGTGCACAGAACCTTGATAATCCAAAACCATATGGTGACCTCTGGGACCTTGTTCAGCAAGTGACTCAAAGTGTGATCTGTGGCTTTTGACTGATTCATAAACCCCAATCGTATGTACTCCTGCGTCCCAGAGTTTGCCATGTCTTGTAAGAGTTAGGTAATGATTTTGGTGGTGCGACAA
>JBAXUC010000158.1:0-2980 GCA_037129855.1 Actinomycetota bacterium
GAACTAAAACGCCAAGCACTAATCCCCACGCGAGAACCACCAAATCTTTCCGTAATGGTTTTCGAAAGTGAGCAAGTGACACTGCGGCAATAACGCTGAAGGACACGACTCCTGTAAACAATCGGTTGGCTTGCTCGATCAATGTATGTCCCGTCGAAACGTCGACAAATTTAGTTGCGTTGCATCGTGGCCAATCGGCGCATCCGAGCCCTGAGCCCGTTAACCGCACCATGGCACCTGTAAAAATAATCACAGAAAGCGACCCTAAGGCTGTCCCAATAACAGTTCGGAACGTTTTCTGAGAAACGGTTATCACGGTCACCACTGTACGACAGCATCGTCATTGCTCTCCGTCTGGCGCAGGCTGTTCGATAGTGGCTACGGTCACAGTCATGATCACATCTTTCGACGACTACCCGATTCATCAAACATCTGAACCAATCGCCCACACCGAATCTGGCGACCCGGGTGCCTATGACCGGTACTTCTTTAACGGATATTCCCGCGACGGAAAAATTTTCTTTGCAGCTGCCATGGGCTTGTATCCAAACCGACACGTGATTGATGCATCTTTCAGTGTGGTGCGTAATGGAGAACAAGTAAATGTGCATGCATCTGGTCGCGCTCCTGTGGACCGCATGGAATGCAACGTTGTTGGACCAATCAAGGTCGATGTTGTGGTGCCGATGAAGAAGCACCGCATCACCGTTGACGCGCCAGAACATGCAATCCGCGCGGACATCACCTTCGAAGCATCGTCCTTGCCATACGAAGAACCGCCGTTTCTTGTCCGTGCAGGTAACAGAAAAGTAATGAGCTATACACGTCTGACACAACTAGGAACATGGACTGGATGGATAGAAGTAGATGGTGTTCGAACCGATCTCACACCGGGCGACATAGTCGGTTCCCGTGACAGGTCATGGGGCGTGCGCGGTGTTGGCGAACGCATTCAACTGGGAGCGCCTCTCAATTTGGCACCACAGTTCTATTGGCTATGGGCTCCCGTGTGGTTCGACGGATTCGGAACAGTATTCGATGTCAACGAATATGCCGATGGTCAACGTTGGCATGAATCGGGAGCAATGCTGATCGGCCCAGACACCATAAAACATGCACACTCAGTGTCGTATGACTATTCCTGGGAACACGGCACTCGGCGTGCTGAAAAGTTTGCATTGAAGTACGAATTCGCCAAAGATTCAGCTGAACTGGTCTTTACACCTCTTGTGCATTTCCAAATGAACGGACTCGGCTATCTCCATCCCGAATGGAACCATGGCAATTGGAAAGGCGAATCCGTCACAGGCGGAGACAGATTTTCGGTTCCAGTTGAAGACCCGTTACAAATGCATAATTTGCACACGCAAACTTTGAGTTCAGTGTCGTGCACACTCTCTGATGGAACCATACATAACGGAATCGGAATACTTGAAACACTGGTGCTCGGCGCTCACGACCCGTCTGGCTTTACAGGAATTAATGATGGGCACTCGAAGCCCTAACCATGCTTAATGGACATCCCTCCGTCCACAACAACTGCAGCACCGTTCACGAAGGAAGATGCAGGTAAACACAGACTCAGTGTCATGTGCGCCACTTCCTCTGGCGCTCCATATCTGCGGAGTGGAACTTTTCTCTTGGCGTATTTCTCTTTCGCTTCGTCATTGATGCCTGCTGTCATCGCCGTGTCAATTGGACCCGGGCAAATTGCATTGACGGTTACGTTGTGCCGCCCTAGTTCCACGGCGAAACTTTTTGTGAGTCCGATCACTGCGTGCTTTGAGGCCGTGTACGCCGATATTCCACCCGTAGCCACTATGGCCTCAGTGGATGCAATATTTACTATCCGTCCACCGTGTGGTGCCTTCAAGAGATACGGAAGACTCGCCCGAATCATGTGGGCATGAGCACTGACGTTTATTGCGATTGTCTGATCCCAGTTACTCAAGAAAGTCTCGTCATCAGAAAAAACTGACGACACCAGACTGACTCCTGCGTTGTTAACAAGTACATCAATACCGCCCCACGCCTCAACGATTGTGTGGACTATGGCCAGACGGTCAGAAGGTTGCGACACGTCGCCGCTACAGCCCAAGGCAGAACCAGGTCCGTGTGCCGTGGTGATCTCATCTACGACGAATTGGACTGTTTCAGGGTTTCGATCAGCCACAAGTACTTTGGCCCCTTCGTCAGCAAACAGGTGCGCCGTAGCTCGTCCCATGCCGCTTCCCGCCCCCGTAACGACCACCCGGGCGCCCTGAACGCTTCTCGACAATGTGCTCAATCTCATAGAAATCCTCCCTGTGGGCTCGAAAGCTCCAAAACCCATGTTCTCACAGGATTTCCCAAGAAATGGCGTAATTGCTTGATGCAAACTCCACCACTCCATGTGATCACATCATCACTGACACCACCCATAGTGGTTGTATAAACATTTTTAGTGAGAAATTCCTCAAGTTCTGCTCATACCTGCCGATCCCTATTGCGGATCAAAAACAGGGAGCAGACACATGTCTCACAACCACACACATTTCGTCAGTCGCATCATCGTCGCTACAGCAGTAGTTGCGATGGGTCTCGTAATGGCCCCTGCTGGTGCTCATGCATCGACCGGAGTCGTTGTTGCATCCTCATCTTCAGCAAAGACTGCCCCTGGCCAACCAAGTTTTGGAGACAAGGGTCCTCATGTTGTTGCAGTACAGACAGCAATCATGCGTAATGGTTTTTCTTTGAAAGGTGGAGCTACCGGTGTCTTCAACAAGGCAACACAACGCGCACTGAAGTCGTTCCAAAAAGTTGTTGGTCTCAAGGCAACTGGTGTTGTCGATACTGCAACAGCAAATGTTCTTAAAATTGCAACAGCTTCAACAACTACTGTCCAAGCAACAACTACAACTGTCGCAGCCACCACAACCACTACTCCTGCAGTCGTCTACCCACTGACAACTTCAACTCTTCCCGTTCGTGGGGCCAAAGG
>JBAXUC010000159.1:0-2971 GCA_037129855.1 Actinomycetota bacterium
AAAGAAAAGATTGTCGACGGCTTAGTCAAAGGTCTCACTGGTTTGGTGAAAGCAAAGAAAGTGACATACGTGCTTGGCGTTGGCGCATTAAATGCAGACAACTCAGTCACAGTCACAGCAGCGGACGGAACAACCACACAACTCGTCGGCAAGAACGTCGTGCTTGCCGCCGGAAGCGTTCCGCGCGTCATTCCAGGTTTTGAGCCTGGTGGTCCTGTCATGACTTCTGATGAAGTGTTGATGCTTGATCGCATTCCTGCGCGCATCGTCGTTATTGGTGGAGGCGCAATCGGATGTGAATTTGCCTCGGCGTTTGTTGACCTTGGCGCAGAAGTCACCATTTTGGAGGGCTTGCCAAAGATTCTTCCTGGCCTTGACGCCGACCTTGCAAATGTTGTGGTGCGTTCGTTCGGAAAGAAAAAGATCGCTATCAAGACTGGTGTTGCAGTTACTGGTCACACGCCAACTGGCAACGGTTCAACTGTCGTTGCATTTGGTGATGGTGAGACGCTTGAAGTTGACGCAGTCATTGTTTCAGTCGGTCGTCGTCCTTTCACTGATCAGTTAGGTCTTGGGAATACCAAGGTTGTAGTCAGTGATCGTGGATTTGTAGAAGTTGATGCGTATTGCCGCACGAACGTTGCAAGTGTGTATGCAGTTGGTGACCTCATCAACACGCCGCAACTTGCGCACGTTGCCTACGCAGAAGCAATTCTTGTTGTGAAACAAATTCTTGGCGAGACAGCAATTCCTGTTGATTACGACCGCGTTCCGTGGGCAATCTATTGCAGTCCTGAAGTTGCATGGGCTGGCCCTGGAGAAGAAGCAGCAAAAGCTGCCGGATACGACGTTGTGGTGGCAAAGCATCAGTTCCGTTCCAATAGTCGCGCAATGATCATTGGAGAACTTGACGGACTTGTGAAAATCATTGCCAAGAAAAACCCAGATGGCACTGCAGGACAAGTTCTTGGAGTCCACATGGTTGGACCATGGGTCACAGAACAACTCTCTGGCGGTTACTTGGCTGTGAACTGGGAAGCAACAGTAGAGGAAATTGCTCATTTCATTCAGCCACATCCGAGCCTCTCCGAACTTTTCGGCGAGACTGTTATGTCGCTCACCGGCCGAAGCATCAACGCGTAAAAATCAGGACACACACATGGCAGAGATCACACTTCCTCAACTTGGCGAAACAGTTACCGAAGGAACCATTACGAAATGGTTCAAGAAAGTCGGCGACAGCGTTGCACTTGACGAACCTCTATTCGAGGTGTCGACAGACAAAGTTGATACGGAAGTGCCGTCGCCGATTGCCGGTGTGCTCACTGAGATTCGAGTAGCTGAAGGCGACACCGTTCCTGTCGGCACCGTTATCGCAGTCGTCGGCGACGCGTCTGCTGCCGCTCCTGCTCCTGCAGCCGCTTCGACCCCGGCAGTCGCTCCGTCGACTCTCGCAAGCTCGAATGTCTCAACGCCACCACCGCCCTCAGCGTCAGCTCCCGCCGCAGCCGCTTCGGCGCCGGCAGCCCCCGCGTCGACTCTCGCAAGCTCGAACGTCTCCGCGGCGTCTCCGGCACCCGCGGCTACAGCGGCGGGTACTTCAACGGTGTTGTCGCCGGTTGTGCGCAAGCTCATTGCAGAAAACAATCTCAACGTTGCGGCAATTACAGGCACTGGTCCTGGTGGCCGCATTACGCGCGACGATGTTCTCGCTGCAATTTCGCGTGGTGGTGCAACAAGTGCAGCGCCCGCAGCTGCTGCGGCTCCAACATCTGCTCCCGCAGCAAGTGCGCCACAACGGGCTGCAGTTCCGAAGGCAGTTGCTGGTGCTCGAGACGAAGTAGTCGCGTTGTCAAAGATTCGTCAGGTAACAGGAGCGCACATGGTGGCAAGCCAAGCTATTAGTCCTCATGTTCTCAGTGTTGTCGAAGTCGACTATGTAAATGTTGATGTCACTCGACTTCGCGTCAAAGAAGAATTCAAAGTGCAAGAAGGCTTCAGCCTTACGTACTTGCCGTTTATTGCACGTGCAGTTGTTGATGCATTGGCAGACTTCCCACACATGAATGCGTCTCTTGGCGATAATGAACTCATTGTTCATCGCTATGTTGACCTTGGTATTGCAGTTGACCTTGATTATCAAGGTCTTTTAGTTCCCGTCGTTCGTGATGCAGAGGGCAAGCGCCTTCGTGCCTTGTCTCGTGAAATCAATGACCTTGCTACTCGTACACGTAGTCGTCAGTTGGCTCCTGATGAGATTTCAGGTGGAACATTCACCATTTCAAACAATGGTTCTGCTGGTTCTGTATTGACCATGCCGATTATCAATCAACCACAAGTTGCAATTTTGTCAACAGACGCGATTTCAAAGAAGCCAGTAGTAATCGAAGCTCCAGGATTCAGCGAAAGCATTGCTATTCACCCTGTGGGCAATCTGGCAATGGCCTGGGATCATCGTGCATTCGATGGTGCATATGCCGCTGGTTTCTTGTCCCGCGTCAAACAGATTTTGGAAACTCGCGACTGGTCGTCCGAGGTCTAGAGACCAATCGGAACGCTGTGTGCCAATGACTAGTAGCACTTCGCCATTACATGTTCGGTGGCTTGGATCAGTTCCATATACCGATGCATTAGCAATTCAAGATGCAATGTTTCGCCACGGGACAGATAACCGTTTGTTGCTGCTTGAACACCCTCACGTTTTCACGTACGGACCATCTGCAGATTTAGAAACGAATTTGCGATGCGACCCTGCTGCGGTTGGCGCCGATTTTGTTGCAGTGAAGCGTGGGGGAGACATCACGTATCATGGTCCAGGTCAATTAGTTGGTTATCCCTTATTGACATTGCACGGAAAAAACGGCAACGACACACCGCCTGATTCTCCGGCATATGTGCATGCGGTCGAGCAAGTGGTCATTGATGCCTTGCATGAAATTGGGCTCACCAGTGCAGATCGTTTTAATGGTTA
>JBAXUC010000016.1:0-21016 GCA_037129855.1 Actinomycetota bacterium
CAGGTGGCGGCTTCTGCTCATGGCCAGGTCGCTGTATCTAAGTCTGTCAAGGGTGGGAAAACTTTTGGTGCAGCAACTCATGTGGCTGAAAGTGAGCGTGCATCGGAAATCGCCCGCATGTTGTCTGGCGGAGTAGCTGATGAATCTGCCAATGCCCATGCTCGAGACCTATTAGAGAAGCTTGGCGGGCAAAAGAGACGATCCCAGCGCTCATAAAAGTGGTTTCACTCTGGGGGGCTCAAACCGATTAGGCTGTTCTTCCGTTAGCAATTACGTCGGCGGGAGTCTCAATGCCAAAGCACATATTCGTGACAGGTGGCGTTGCAAGTTCCCTCGGTAAGGGTCTCACTGCTTCTTCTCTTGGGCGATTGCTAAAAATGCGTGGACTTCGCGTCACAATGCAAAAACTAGACCCGTACATCAACGTTGACCCGGGCACGATGAACCCATTCGAACATGGCGAAGTCTTTGTTACTGACGATGGTGGCGAAACAGATCTTGACCTTGGCCACTACGAACGCTTCATTGATGAGAATCTCACACGTAGTTCCAATGCAACTACCGGTTCCATTTATCAGGCTGTGCTCGCTGCAGAGCGTCGCGGTGACTACTTAGGAAAAACAGTTCAAGTTATTCCGCATATCACCGACGAAATCAAGCGTCGAATCCGTCGCATTGCAACAGAGGACACCGATGTAGTTATTACAGAAGTCGGCGGAACTGTGGGCGACATTGAAATTCTTCCATTTCTTGAAGCAATCCGACAGTTTCGCAATGAAGCGGGCCGTGACAATGTCTGTTATCTGCACGTCACTCTTGTTCCGTTTATAGGTCCGAGTGGTGAGCAAAAAACAAAGCCAACGCAACACAGCGTCACGGAATTGCGTTCCCGAGGCATTCAGCCCGATGTCATTGTGTGCCGAAGCGAAGAACCTCTCAGTAGTGGTTTAAAGCGGAAAATTTCGCACATGTGCGATGTTGATACCAATGCAGTTATTAATGCCGCAGATGTCGGCAACATTTATGAACTTCCGCTCGTGCTCCATGACGAAGGTCTCGACACTGTCGTTTGCGACATCTTGCATCTCGATAGTGCAGTTGATTTGTCATCATGGGAAAAACTTGTTGCCCAAGTAGACGCATCAGTGAAGCCGGTAAAGATTGGTCTCATCGGAAAGTATGTTGAACTACAAGATGCATACCTATCAGTAGTGGAAAGTTTGAAGCATGCTGGATTCCATCACGGAGCCAAAGTCGAAATCGATTGGATTCAAGCTGAAGATGTTGAAGGACTTCTTGCATCGGGTCGGCTTGATGCGCTCGATGGGATGGTGATTCCTGGCGGATTCGGTCCTCGCGGTATTGAAGGAAAGATTGCAGCTGCTGCCTATTCGCGTGAGAATCTTGTCCCGTGCTTGGGGCTGTGTCTCGGTATGCAAGTAATGACAATTGAATATGCCCGCCATGTTCTTGGTATGGCTGATGCAAACAGCACAGAATTTGACCCGTCAACTACTCATCCGGTTATCGACTTAATGGTTGACCAACGCGACGTCACCATGAAGGGTGGCACCATGCGCCTTGGGGCCTATTATGCGGTGCTTCAGCCTGGTACAAAAGTGGCAGAAGCATATGGCGAAACGGTAGTGAGTGAACGACATCGACATCGTTACGAGTTCAATTACAACTACCATTCTCGTTTTGAAGAAAGTGGCTTTTTGTGCAGTGGCACATCGCCCGACAAACGTCTCGTTGAGTTTATTGAGATGGAGAACCATCCGTATTGGGTTGGCACACAGGCACATCCGGAATTCAAGAGTCGTCCTGATCGACCACATCCATTGTTCAGAGAACTCATTGCGGCGTCGTTGGTCAATCGCGAGAAGCGACTTGCTCGTGGCGCTAATGCCATAGTTGCTCAATCAAGCTGAATAAGAACGTGAACCAGGGCGACCATAAAGGTTTCGCATCGACTGATCTAGACGTGGTTCATTCGTGGGCGATGTTTCGCCTTTTGCGTCGAACAATTCGCGGACCTCGAGGCGATGTTTTCGAACGAACGTACGTAAGTACGCCGGGAGCTGTTGGCGTAGTCGCCATGACCCTTGACAATCACATTGTTCTTGTGTCTCAATACAGGTCATCCTTTGATGATTATGTACTGGAAATTCCAGCTGGAATGCGAGACGTTGTTGGTGAAGACCCTGCTCGTACTGCATGGAGAGAACTTGTTGAAGAGACTGGCTATATTCCAGGGTCTGTGGGGCATCTAGGGTCGTGTCTGTCGTCTCCGGGTGTCACTGATTCTGTTGTCGAATTATTTATTGCACGTGATGTGGTTGAGGGTGATTCTGCGCCGGAGGGACCCGAGGAATTGGATATGACGGTGTTGTTGGTTCCTTTTGCAGAGGCATTGGCGATGGTTGAGCAGGGCGAGATTACTGATGCGAAAAGTGTCGTGGGTATTTTGCTGACAGCACGGCGTTTCCACGATCTCGGATGATTAACAATGACCAAAAGTTCCACCACTGAACGAGATGAGCAACTCGTCGAAGAGTTTCTTCGGTGGATGACCGTAGAGCGAGGGCGCGCTGCAAATACCATTTCGAACTATCGGCGAGATCTGATTCGTTATGTGGCGTTCCTGGGGGAGACCAAAAAAAGTTTGCTGACTGCACGTGAATCAGACGTTGAAGAATATGTGCGGGCGTTACAAGCTTCTGGTGATGCAAATGCAAGTACGGCGCGAAGACTTTCGGCTATTCGGATGATGCATAATTTCCTGGCAGCCGAGGACCGAAGAAGAGATAATCCAGCCTCTCGAATTGAAGGTGTGAAAGTTCCGAGTGGTGTTCCGAAACCTTTGAGTCTTGATGAAGTGAATGCACTATTGGAAGCGATGGCGGGCGACTCGGCAACTGAGATGCGTGATAGGGCATTAGTGGAATTTCTCTATGCCACAGGAGCCCGAATTTCAGAGGCATGCGATTTGAATCTTGATGATGTGGATTTATCATCGCGTGTTGTGCGACTGTTTGGCAAAGGCTCGAAGGAGCGCGTGGTGCCATTTGGGCGAATTGCGGAAGAGCGACTCCGCGAATACATCAGTAGTGCTGGCCGATCGCAGTTAGTCCCAGAGGTATGGTCACGTGGCACTGACCGCGATGCGGTGTTTCTGACTAATCGCGGCAAGCGGCTGAATCGACAAAAGGCGTGGCATGTTGTTCGAGATGCCGGATTGAGAGCAGGAATCACTCGTGAACTGTCTCCCCATGTCCTTCGCCACACATGTGCAACTCACATGCTCGAGCACGGCGCAGACTTACGAATTGTCCAAGAGATGTTAGGACATGCAACGATCTCCACTACTCAGATCTACACGAAAGTCTCTAATGATCGATTATGGGCTGTCTATCGCGACTCACACCCGAGAGCAGCAGGATGAAGACAACACACTTGGTGAAGAGGGCAGTGAGTTCACTGTTGCAGACTCCGCCGAACCCACAGGACATTGCGGTCGTGTTGCAAGTATTGAATACAGAGGAGTTTGCTGTGTGGTCTGACATGCAATATCGCGATCAACGTCACAGCATTGTTGTCCTTCGACGTTTTGATGTCATGGCTATTACCGCAGTTACGGCTGAAAGAGCAGCTGCGTTATTACATGACGTCGGCAAGAAAATTTCGAATCTTGGTTTCTCCTTACGCGTCATTGCAACTGTTGTTGGATCTCGCGGACAAAGATTCATCGCCTATCACGATCACGAACGTCTTGGCGCTGAGTTATTACGCTCAATTAGTGATCCGCGCACCGTCGAGCTTGTCGGGGGTTTAGTTGATGACGAAATTTCACTGCTTCTGAAAGCAGCTGACGACATCTAGATTCGCGGCAGTAGGCCTATGGCGTTATGAGCCCTTTGAAGCGTCACAGCGGCAACATTGCGTGCCCGTTTGTTTCCGATTGAGAGAAGTCGAGCAAGTTCACCCTTGTCTTGCATGAGTTCTTGGAAACGTGTACGTATTGGCTCCACCACTGCAATGACAGCATCGCCTGTGTCTGATTTGAGTGCACCGTATTGCGAATATTGACTGACTAATTCATCAACAGGCTTACCTGTTGATGCGGACAATATATCAAGAAGGTTAGAAACGCCTGGCTTGTTAGCGATGTCATACTTTACTTCGTTATCTGAATCAGTGACTGCACGCTTGAACTTCTTAGAAATAGAAGCATTGTCATCTAGTAAATAGACAAGACCACTATCGCTGGTGGCTGATTTTGACATCTTGGATGTGGGATCTTGCAAGTCCATCACGCGAGCGCCTGCTTTGGGGTGGACAGCCTTCGGCAAAATAAACGTGTCGCCGAATCTATGATTGAAGCGAACGGCGATATCGCGCGTGATTTCAATATGTTGGCGTTGATCATCACCAACAGGTACTTCGTCTGCGTCATACAACAAAATATCAGCAGCTTGTAGCGCTGGATATGTGAACAAACCAGCAGATACAAATTCGGCTTCTCGGCGTGCAGATTTGTCTTTGAATTGTGTCATTCGACTGAGTTCGCCAAAGGAGACTGTGCACTCCATAATCCACGCTAATTCTGTGTGTTCATGAATGTGGCTTTGAACAAAAACAGTCGCAACGTCAGGGTCAAGACCGCACGCAAAGAGCAATGCAGCTAGTTCAAGGGTCTGTGTGCCGATAAGGCCAGGGGTATCGATAACGGTAAGGGCATGTAGGTCGACGATTCCGTGGAATACGTCTCCGTCGTGCTGGCCTGAGACCCAATTAACGAGGGCTCCCAAATAATTACCCAGATGTACGGAACCGGTGGGCTGGATACAAGACAGAACGCGTGGCACGAACAAAATCTAGTTGCTACGCATGGAATCTGCGTGGTCAATTGCTGACCTAGGTGGTTCCGACAAGTACGCTAGGTAGGTGGCAATTGATGTAGCAACCCCCGTGTACGAGGGCCCTTTCGACCTTTTGCTTCATCTCATTTTGCGTGAAGAGGTGGACATCCACGAGATCAGTCTTTCCACCATTGTGGACGCCTATTTGGCTGAATTACTGAAAATGAACGAACTTGACCTAGAGGTCGCTACCGAGTTTCTTCTCATTGCAGCCACGTTGATTGAATTAAAGACTCGTCGATTGTTGCCGGGTCGTGAGGCCGTTGATTTAGATGACGAATTGGCATTATGGGAAGAGCGCGATTTGCTGCTGGCTCGACTGCTTGAGTGCAAAACCTTTAAGGATGTCGCCAAAATTCTTGCCACGTTTGTCGATGACGCTGACAGGGTGTACGGCCGCGCGGTTGGTCCCGATGAGCGCTTCTCAGAGGTCGCACCAGACTTGCTAGAGGGTTTGACCATTGAGAAGCTTGAGCGGGGATTCATCAACGCTATTACTCCTCGCAAGCGTGACGAACTGACTGTGTATCACATTTCGCCGATTCGATTTACAGTCGCTGAGGCTGTCGAAGAATTGATGGAAGATATTGCTCGTGTGGGAAGTACCTCATTTCGCGCATTGACTACGGGTCTCGTAGAGCGTCTCGAAATAATTGTGCGCTTTTTGGCCATTCTTGAAATGTATAAACAAGGTTTTATCGAACTAGATCAAATTGATCGTTTTGGTGACATTACAGTGCAGTGGTCTGGACTCGGTACTGGAAACGAAAGTATGGCGGAGATCGATTCATATGAAGGATGATGTGACGACAGAGACAGTTCGAGCAATAGAGGCAATAGTTCTTGTAGCCCTTGAGCCGGTGCCGACGGACCTTATTGCCCAATTACTTGAGATACCGACAACAACAGTTGAAGAAGTGTGCGCTCGTCTAGCTGACACGTATGAAGAAGCAGGTCATGGGTTCCAATTGGCAAAGGTTGCTGGTGGATGGCGTTTTCAAACCCACCCAGACCTTGCTCCGTATGTTGAGCGTTTTATTCTCGATGGTCAACGTGCACGCCTATCAGGTGCTGCACTCGAGACTCTCGCCATCATTGCGTACAAGCAACCAATTTCACGTTTGCAGATTGCATCCATCCGCGGAGTAGATCCGGATTCAGTATTACGAACATTGCATGGTCGTGCGTATGTCGCGCCAGTGTCGCGTGATAATGGCCCAGGTCAGGCGGTGTTGTGGGGCACGACGCAGTTGTTCCTTGAGAAGTTGGGAATTGCATCACTGAAAGACCTTCCAGCTATTGCTTCATTCGTGCCAGATGCATCACTAGTTGAGGCGCTCGAAAAAACTTTATTATTCGACGCAAACGTTATTTCTGAGCCGAGCGAAGGCGCGTAATGTCTTCTTTCACCCCGCCGGGAGGCGCGGTTCCCGAGCCGCCGTTGTGGGAACAAATAGCAGACGATGCTCGTCTTGCTGATGGTGAGCGATTACAAAAAGTTCTCGCCAGAGCCGGGTTCGGTTCTCGCCGTGTTTGTGAGAACCTGATCGAGGATGGTCGCGTTGATGTTAATGGTGATGTAGCGATACTCGGTCGACGCGTCAATGTGGATACAGACATTATTGAAGTGGATGGCGCTCCTGTCGGTGTGCTACCAGGGCTCGTGTATTACTTGTTGAACAAGCCAGAAGGCGTAGTTACAACGATGGCTGATACACACGGGCGAGAGACGGTACTTGATTACGTGCCGTCAGAACCTCGTGTGTTTTCTGTCGGACGTTTGGATATCGATACAACGGGGCTGTTGATTTTGACGAACGATGGTCAATTGACACAGTTTTTGACGCACCCGAGTCACGGCGTTGAAAAGGAATACATAGCCGAAGTTGAGTGCGGCACAAATGGAGTACCTAACGGCGCAATGCGACATCTGCGTGAGGGAGTCGACTTAGAAGATGGCATGACAGCCCCTGCCGAAGTGGGTCAACCTGAGCCTGGTGTGTTGCGAATAGTGATTCATGAGGGCCGCAACAGGCAGGTACGTCGCATGTGTGAAGTGGTGGGTCATCCAGTGATTCGACTTGTCCGCACACGTATCGGGCCGTTGCGGGACACGAAATTATCTCCTGGCCAATGGCGTGAATTAACGATTGAAGAAGTGCGTCAATTATCGAGCGCAGTTGACTTAGACGGCACGGATACGGTGTGGGAATGAACGCAGACGCGACGACAAGAAAGAAAGCGAACGTATTCGGCCTCGGCCTGATTGGTGGCTCGCTTGCATTAGCTCTTGCCGATGCTGGCTACGACGTTGGCGGACATGATTCGGATAAGTCAAAAATTGATACAGCCCTTGAGCGCGAGATAATTTCGTTCCCCGGTCTGTATTCCGATGCAGAGGTGACCTTTGTTGCAACCCCAGTCGGCACTGTGGCCGAAGCGGTACTGGAATCATTGACGCTGACAACCGGCGTGGTGACTGATGTCGGTTCCGTTAAGACTGCTATTTCGGTACAGGTGACAGACCCCCGATTTGTTCCCGGTCATCCGATGGCTGGATCTGAATTAGACGGATTGGATGGTGCGGACGCTTCAATGTTCGCCGGCGCTGTGTGGGTTCTGACTCCTACTGCTTATTCTTCCGATGCCGCCTTTGCAGCTGTGGCCGGATTGGTCGCAAAATTCGGAGCAGAAATTGTGGCTATGGATGCGGAACAACACGATGACCTGGTGGCAGTTGTTAGTCATGTTCCACACCTGACTGCTGCAACATTGATGCGCATTGCCGATAATCGCTCTGAAGAACACATGGCCTTGCTTCGCCTTGCCGCCGGCGGTTTTCGTGATATGACACGCATCGCATCTGGTCGTCCTGGAATTTGGCTCGATATTTGTGAACAGAACAAGGTTTCGATTGTGCGTGGTCTCGATGCCCTCATTCTTGGTCTCACTGACATGCGCGATGTTGTCGCTTCTTCAGATCGAGACGGTTTGTTGTCGCGGCTAGAACAAGCGAGACGGGCCCGTATGAATTTGCCCACTGGCGCAGGAGCCGTTGAAGATCTTGCGGAAGTGCGCATTCCGATACCTGACCGCCCAGGCGCGGCAGCAGATGTTTTCACGTTGTCTGGTGAACTCGGTGTCAACATTTACGACTTTGAAGTGGTTCACTCTGCTGAAGGCGACCGAGGAATCATGGTGACGGTTGTACGCGCCGAACACGCAGAGGTCTTTAGAGGCGGGTTGCTGGCCCGCGGATTTCGTCCGGCTATTCAGCCTTTGTCGTGACAACGGTCGTATTGCAACCGCCAATAGGCCCCATTGATGCAGTGGTGTCGGTTCCTGGTTCAAAAAGTCTTGCTAACCGTGCCCTGGTGTGCGCAATGTTGTCAAAACAAGAATCGCGTATTTCAGGAATTCCATCAGGCGATGATGCGCGAGTGGTGTTGGACGTTATTCGAGATTCTGGGCGTTCAATCACAATTATCGGTAACGAAGTAGTCATTGGTGTAACAAGTGCACTCAAGTTTCCTGGAATTGTTGATGCAGTTCTTGCTGGTACATCATCTCGATTTTTAACGGCAGTTGCTGCTTTGTTCGACACAACCACAATCATTGACGGTGAAGCAGTTTTACGGAGTCGCCCGATGGCTGATTTGCATGATGCTTTGGTTTCCTTAGGTGCTGAATTGTCGCATCTCGGTGAAGTGGGCTATTTGCCAGTGTCTGTTTCGCGTGGGTCGTTGTCAGGCGGTGAAATACACATAGCGGGCAATGTTTCTAGCCAATTCATCTCAGCCTTGATGCTGATTGGGCCGATGTTGGACGAAGGTCTCATCATTCATATCGACGGTGCACTCGTCTCGCGATCGTATGTAGAGATGACGGCACACGTGATGAGGTCGTTTGGTGCTGTGGTACATCTCGATGAATCGACAATCTCAGTGAGTAGCTGTGCATACGCCGGTTGCAACTATTCCATAGAGCCCGACTATTCATCTGCTGCATTTCCTCTAGTGGCTGTTGCCCTACGCGAAGGCCGGGTGGTTATTCCGGGACTAGCCACCGCATCGTTGCAAGGTGATTCAGAGATTATTTCCATCTTGAAAAAGATGGGATTGTCTTGCGCAGTCAGTGGTGTAGACATATCAGTTTCTCGCGTTGCTACGACACAGGTATTACCGCTTGTAATGGACATGTCGGATTGTTCTGATTTGGTGCCTGCAGTTGCTGTTGCGTGTTGCATGGCCACTGGTGAAAGTGTCCTTACTGGCATTGGTTTTATTCGAGAAAAGGAAAGTGACCGATTAGGCGACCTGGCCAACGAGTTAAATCGTGCCGGCGGAAATGTGACTGTAGAAGAAGACGGACTTCGAATTGTTGGACCGTGCACGTGGAAGCCAGTCGTCTTTGATAGTCATCACGATCACCGAATGGCGATGGCGCTTTCACTGTTGTCTCTGTGTGCTTCTGGAGTGGAAGTTGCGGACCCAGAGGTCGTGACAAAAAGTTGGTCGGAGTTCTTCATAGATATGGCGCCAATCCTCGGCAATAATGAGACGGGCAACTAACCTGTGGCGATGAGGATTACGGTCGCTGCCTTCGATGTAGATAACACTCTGACAGTACGTGATTGCGTTGTGCCGTTTATGCGGTCAGTGGCAGGGTTTGGAGGGCTGACAAAAGTTCTCTTTTCGAATCTTGGAGACACGTTTCATAGTGTGAGGCGTCGCGATAGGGATGCCATGAAGTCGAAGTTTGTTGAAGGTATTTTCGCGGGTAAGGATGCTCGCGAAATTGAGTCTCTCGGGGTGCGGTTCGCATCAAAGATTGCAGACGGATGGTTGCGTAGCGATGTTGCCGCACGTATGCGTTGGCATCAAGAACAAGGACATGTCGTTATTTTGGTGTCGGCTTCATTAGGGGCATACTTGCATCCTCTTGGCGATCTTCTTGAGGTGGATGCAGTTCTGTGCACGGAACTAGAAGAAGTCAATGGAATTCTGACGGGCAAATTAGATGGGAAGAACTGCCGCGGAGAAGAGAAAGCCTCACGAGTGCAGAAGTGGTGCGAAGGTGCGGGAATGAACGCGGAGGATCTCGTCTACGCCTACGGAGATTCTTCGGGCGATGTTCAACTTCTCGAATTGTTCTCACACGGAACTTGGGTTAATACGATTGATCTTGAAGAGAACGCAGCATGATTCTCGCGTGTATAAAGGAAGCTCGTCCGTCTCAGTGGACTAAGAACGTTCTAGTTTTTGCGGCTCCTGCGGCACTTGGCGCTCTTGATGAATGGTCTTCCCTCGGTAAGACCCTCATTGTTTTCGCAGCGTTCTGTATGGTCGCTAGCGGTACGTACTACTGGAACGACATCATGGATGTCGAACAGGACCGACAACACCCAAAGAAGCGGAATCGGCCCATTGCTAGTGGCGCAGTTCCTCTCTCTGTGGCTCGCATAGTTGGTTCAGTTTTGCTGATATGTGGACCGGTGCTCGGTTACATGATTCGTCCAGCTGCTGGGGGCATCATTGCGCTGTATGCAGGACTTACTATTGGATACAGCACATGGTGGAAGCACGTTCCGTTACTAGATTTATCTCTCGTTGCTAGCGGCTTCGTTCTTCGGGCCATGGTCGGCGCCGCTGCAACCCAAACTCCGATGTCGATGTGGTTTGTTCTGTGTATCACGTTCGGCTCATTTTTTATTGTGACCGGAAAACGATTTGCCGAATTGTTGGAACTGGGTGATCAAGCTGCAGTAACTCGCACATCACTGAAGTCATATTCACTCGTGTATCTGCGTCAATTGCTTGGGGTGTCGTGCACTGCAACAGTCGTGACGTATTGCATGTGGGCATTTGAAAATGCTGCGATAGCCCACGTATCTATTCCGTTTCATGGCTTATCTGTGGTTCCTATGGTGCTGGCATTGTTGCGGTACTTGTTGGTGCTAGAAAATGGCGGCGGGGGCGCTCCGGAAGAAGTGTTCTTCAATGATCGATGGATTCAGGCGTATGGAGCAGTGTGGGTCATCGTGTATGGCCTTGCGGTGTACGCCTCGTAGAGGATTACGCGTTGACCTCTGTTTATTGAGGGCACCGTCTAGAATTCGAACCATGGTCATGCAGCGTTTATCAGGGTGGGGTCGCACGGCTTGGACCGTTGCTGATCTGGTTCACACCACCGATGTCGATGTAGTGCGGTCAACTATCGGCACTGCAGGTGAACGCGGAGTCATTTCCCGGGGCCTTGGGCGTTCATACGGTGCCGCTGCTCAAAATGCTGGCGGAATAGTTCTGGAAATGTCATCTGAGAATGATCCGATGGGTATCGATGCCGATTTCGATCCATTGACGGGTCTACTCACAGTCGCGGCAAGTGTAAGCATTGATGCCATATTGCGAATGTGTGTTCCGCAAGGTTGGTTTATTCCTGTTACTCCTGGCACCAGATTTGTCACCGTCGGTGGAGCTATAGCGTCAGATATTCACGGTAAAAATCATCATATTGACGGAAGTTTCGGGCAACATGTGCGTTCGTTGACGCTGATGTTGTCGAGTGGCGAGGTGATTGAACTTTCACCCGAAGAGAATGCTGTCTGGTTTTGGGCCACCGTTGGTGGAATGGGTCTTACCGGCGTTGTGCTTCGGGCGACTGTTGCAATGTTGAAGATTGAAAGTTCTCGAGTCGAAGTTGAAACTGTCCGCTTAGAGAATTTTGACGCCGTGTGTGCTGCGATGAGTGCGGATGGTTCAGATGATGATTATCGCTATTCAGTCTGCTGGGTTGATCTACTTGCCACTGGTGCGTCAATGGGTCGTGGAGTGTTGACACGCGGCGATCATGCAGTCGCAAGCAAAGTGAATAATAAGGATCCGCTGGCATACGACCCTCGCTTGACAGTGTCTGCCCCGGGCTGGGTTCCGAATGGTCTCTTAAACAAGTGGTCGATTAAGGCCTTTAACGAGGCGTGGTACCGCAAGGCGCCGGCAAAGAGCCACATTGGTCTTGAGTCGATACCTGCGTTCTTTCACCCTCTTGATGGGGTCAATCGTTGGAATCGTCTGTATGGCAAACAAGGATTCATTCAATATCAATTCATTGTTCCACTTGACCGTACGGATGTGCTTCGCAAAGTGATCGAGAAATTCTCTGCAGCAGGCGTTGCTTCGTTCCTTGCAGTGCTGAAGAGAATGGGTCCTCAAAATAGCGCTCCAATGTCGTTTCCTACTGAGGGGTGGACATTGACTCTTGACATGGCAGCTGGTATTTCTGGTTTAGCTGAACTGCTGTCAGAAGTCGACTCCCTTGTTTTGGATGCGGGTGGCCGACATTACTTGGCGAAAGATTCCCATGTATCTGCATCAGCGGTACGACGTGGGTACCCGCGCATCGACGAGTGGATGAGCACTCAAGAAGAAATGGATCCCATTGGCTTGTGGCGAAGTGATTTGTCACGTCGTTTGGGATTAGTAGATCAGAGGAGATCGTTATGAAAAATGGTGTAGGCGTTGCACAAAATATTGTGCTGTTCGGTGGAACGAGCGAAATAGGGCAAGCAATTATTCATAAATTGGTCAAGCCTGGTGTGGCGCACATCGTTCTTGTTAGCCGCGACATTGATGCAGCTGAAGTTCAGGTTGCTGAAATGGCAGAACGGTACCCGGACCTGGAAGTGCATCACGTGCGTTTCAATGCCGATGACTCTGCATCAATGGTTCATGTGGTTGCTGAGGTTGCACAGCAGGTAGGGGATATTGACGTGGCTGTTATTGCGCAAGGTGTTCTGCAAGAAGGGGTTGACTATTACGCGAACCCTGGATCATTGCAGACTGTCGCTGATGTGAACTTCACTGGCACCATGGTGCTGATGTATGCTCTTGCAGCACAGATGCGCTCCCAAGGTTATGGGAAAATGGTTTTACTGTCTTCAGTAGCTGGCGAACGAGTACGTAAAGGTAATCCTGTGTACGGCGCAACGAAGGCCGGTATCGATGGGTTTGCACTGGCTCTTGATCACGAACTTGTCGGCTCTGGTGTTTCAGTTCTGGTAGTACGACCTGGATTCGTGACTACAAAGATGACCAAGGGAATGGACAAGGCACCTTTCTCTACCGATGCATTCACAGTTGCAACAGCAGTGGAGAAGGCGGTCTCATCATCCCGAACAGTTATCTGGGTCCCAGGCCTACTGCAGTACATGTTTTTGATCTTGAAGAATTTGCCCACAGCAGTGTGGCGTCGTCTCCCACTGTGATCTTTTAAGGAATGGCGCCTCGCACGCCATAGATACCCATGACTGTCACCAGTCCGCCAATCATGACCATCACGACTAATGGCCACCACGTGTCGTCTTCATCACGTAATGCCCGTGCTACTGGGAAAAATAGTGGGAATGCAGTAAATAAGAAGCGAGGACGTGCTGTAACGGTTGCAGGAATCAGCATTAAGGCCAAAACAACAATGGTGTAGGCCCAGTAGATGAGATTCATCTTGTATTTGCGTGCCATATAGAGGGCAATCAACATGGCCGCCACGCTTGCAGCAGTAAGAACCGATGTTGGTGAACTAACAGGATGCAAAAAGAAATCGTAGGTTCGTTGCACGGCACTGCCACCAAAACTAGTGCCTTCTTGCCACGCTTCTCGCAGGACACGAAACCATGCCCAGTCTTCGCCGGTGTGCATTCGCAGGAACCACATAAAGCCTATAAATCCGAGCGGGGAGAGCGCGGGGGCAATGAGCGATCGCCAGTCTCTGTCGTTGCGAATTGCGATGAGTGATGCGACTGCACACGCAGCTACTAGTGCAACTCCATTCGGGCGAGTTGCTGTTGCCATTGCGGCCAGTACTCCGGCCCATATCCAATGCTTGTCTCGTATGGCAATGAAGCACAGTGCAACGATTGTGAGCATGAGGGCTTCTGAGTAGGCCATGCTGAGAACGAAACTGCCGGGAAAGAGGGCAAGAAGAATCATTGCCTTTTCGGCTGTCTTGATGTCGAAGAGACCGCGGCACAAGTAGCCGGCAAGGAACACGAACATTGCACCGAGGATGATGTTGATTGTTAGTGCCACGCTGACAGGTCCACCAGGAATGACCACGTCAAAATAGTGCACTAGGCGTGGATAGAGAGGAAAGAACGCTGCGCGTGCATCAGAGACGAAGTAGGTCACATTCGGCATGATGTGATGTGGGTATCCCTCGCGCACAACATCCAAGTACCAGTGCCCGTCCCAACTGTCGAGAATGGCAGCCAAGCCGCTGAGCCCGTTAGCAGGCTCTACGTCGTTTGATCGGTCGACTACCGCTTGTGCGGCGACTGCTATTGCAGCGCCCATTATTACGAAGAGACGAGACAAGAGATAGACAAAGCAGGCTTTGCGTATTGCTTTCCCCCAAGGGTCTGTGGCTGGTGGAATGTGTAAACGGCGGGGAGAAGAAATAATTGTCATAACGTCCTAGAAACAGATACTTCCATTATTGCTTATTGGGACTCGTTTGTAGTGCTTTTTGAGGTTCTCCACGTCGTTGATTGGACGGTAAAACTGGCACGATTGCACATGGCCGAAATTGAACTGACATATCCGCGCGAGGGCATTGCACTTGTCACAATGAACCGCCCCGACAAGTTAAACGCAATGACATCAACGATGGTTGAGGCACTCCACGAGACGTTCTCTCTCATTGGTCGGTCGCGAGATATTCGCGTTGTTGTTCTCACTGGCCAAGGCCGGGGTTTCTGTGCCGGACTTGATCTTGGCGGCTATGGAGAAGCGCCTGGCTTCGAGTGGAACGGCAGTGTCGAGAAAGGGTTTGCTGTTCAGAAGCACATCGCCTCTCTCATTCCGAAGATGAGATCAATTCCGCAACCAATCATTGCGGCGGTCAATGGCGCGGCTGCAGGAGGAGGTTTCGCTCTTGTTCTCGGTTCCGATCTGCGCTTGTGTTCAGAGACAGCCCGATTCAACGCTGCGTTTATAAGAATTGGGTTGTCGGCGTGCGATATCGGAACAAGTTGGTTGCTTCCTCGTCTCATTGGCGCAGCTCGTGCTCACGAGATTATGTTGACAGGTCGTTTATTCGACGCTGATGAGGCATTACGGATCGGGCTGGTGACAGAGGTTCTGCCATCTGAAGTGCTGCTTGATGCGGCATATATAAAGGCTCAAGAAATCATGCTGAACAGTCCGATAGGTGTCGCTCTCACAAAAGAGGGCATGTGGGCATCTCTCGAAATCCCTGGATTGCAGGCAGCTATCGACATGGAGAACCGCCAACAGATAATGGCTAGTTTCTCAGATGATGCGCGAGAGACACAGCGAGCAAAGCGCGAGGGGAGACCTCCTCAGTATCAAGCGTGAGGGCCCTTAACTTTTTGTTTGGTTATTACACGGAATCGGTGATGTCCCACCATTGCGACTAGTTTTGTGTCGTGAGCGAACGTGAAATCATGTCCTGGGAAATATTTGGTGAAGCGAGCCGAGAGCTAGCTACCAGTGTCGCCGAGGGGGGATACGAGCCAGACATCATCTTGGCAATCGCACGTGGTGGATTACTTGCAGCTGGTGCACTTGGCTATGCATTGGCTGTAAAGAATCTCTACACGATGAATGTCGAGTTCTACACGGGTGTTGACGAACGTCTTCCTGTCCCGATGATTCTTCCCCCGGTCCCAGACCTAGTGGAATTACGTTTTGCTCGCGTACTTATTGTTGACGACGTTGCAGATACCGGACACACACTTAAAATCGTTCAAGACTTTTTTAAGGGACGTGTGAAAGAAGTTCGCTCTGCAGTGTTGTATGAAAAGTCGCACTCGGTCGTTCAGTGTGAATATGTCTGGAAGCACACCGACTTGTGGATCAACTTCCCATGGAGCGACAAGGACCCAGTTGTCAAACGTTCTGGGATCGTGAAAGACGCGTAAGCGTCAACCCATTTCTTTAATGATGGTCAGTGCTGCGTTGCGGCCACTAGACCCCCACACTCCAGCACCAGGGAATGTGGCTGCACCTGTGAGGTAGAGACCCTTTATTGGTGTGTGATACCTGGTGAGTTCAGGCGTGGAACCCATAAATGCTGCTAGTGGTCCGCCTCCAAAACTGAGTGCATGGCCCTTTGGTAAATAAAATTGAGTTTCGTAATGTGACGGAGTCAAAACTCGCCATTGCTCTATTGAGTCCATAAACCCAGGCTGAACCAAGGACCCGAATTGACGTAACCAACGCTCTGGTTCGTCACGAGATTCCCAACCATCAACAAATGAGTACGGCGTATAGAGAGCTTCAAGACTGAATACGTTTTTCCCATTAGGGGCAATGGTGTCATCAATGTTGGAAGGCGTGTTCGCAAGCAATGCCATCCGCGGCATCGTCTTTCCTTCACGCATCAATTGCGAACCACGATGAAGTTCCGCTAACGATGGACTAACGATGACTGTAGAGCCAGTGGATTGAAGATCGGTGAGTGAATCTGCAAAGACGTTAAACAACGGTGGTGTATTAGTAATTGCATCGATCTTTGATTCGTACCCTTCGCCAGGAGTGTGGCTCTTCCAGCGATTGATAAGAGAATTTGCTTTGGCAGGAGGATTCTTTAGCCATTGGATAAAAGTCCGTTGTGGATCGCATGCCGATACAACAATTCGGGCTGTGACTGTTGCGCCGTCTCCGGTTTGCACTGCACTGACACGAGATCCTTCACAGATGATTCCGACCACACGAGTACTGGTCCGTAAGAATCCACCGGCAGCGAGAAAAGATTGTTTCAGAGCTTCTGGCAACATGCCACTTCCGCCAACAGGACGGCCGAGAGTTCCGACATGACGAAGTGCATACGAGATCGCACCAAGTCCCGTACCAGGGGTCTCGGGAGACAGTCCCCACACAACAGGACCTTCCACCATTGCGGGGCCGATGACCGCTTCGTCGTCGAAGAATTGTCGCATGACGTCTGCTGCGGACATGCGGCTCATACGAAGCATTGATGCAACGCCGCGACCGCCTCTGCGGATAACAGTGGAAAGAAGAGAACCTCGGGTCGGAGGGTTTGCGGCAGCCTCGAGGATAAGGCGAGCGACAGGAATGGCTGTTTGTGCGTACTGTCTGTACCCGTCAACAGAACCAGGGTGCGCGATGGCGAGTTCATCAAGAGTCTTGTCAACGTCGTGCCATAGCGGCCAAAACCTCTCAGTAGTCCAGTCGCCATTTATTTGCGGTGGCTCGACATCGATGTATTGAAGCCCGTGGGCTGACAAATTGAGTTCTTCAGATACAGGGGTGGTGCGAAACGTTAGGTGGTCGCAATTGCAAATATTGACAGTTGCCCCGCCATATTGCTCGCTGGCAGCGGTGCCACCGACATCTGCTCGAGCTTCAATAAGCAATGTGGATAGTCCGTGTCTCGCAAGATATGCCGCGGTTATGAGGCCATTATGGCCTGCTCCAATAACGATGGCGTCAAAATCAGTCTCTGCACGCTTAGTCACGGTCTCTATTCAAGCACTCAGATAGGTTTGATGCATGGCTTCTTCACGATTACTAGGTGACCTTTCCGCATTGCAGTTATCTGCAGAACTAACTAAAGAATCGATAATTGTTTTGCCGTTGGGCGCAATTGAGCAACACGGACCACATTTGCCGTTGAACACGGATTTCGTAGTGGCCGATGCCGTGTCACGGGCTGCAGTGGACAAGTTTGGCGCAGAGACCAATGCGTGGTTGTTGCCGACTCTTCCTTTTACAAAATCAAACGAGCATGCATGGGCAGCAGGGACTATGTGGTTGTCAGCAACAACCATGATGGCTGTTATCGACGACATTGGTCGATGTGTTGCCTCGACTCCTGCAAAGAAGATCATGTTTATTAACGGTCATGGTGGTAACAGTGCTCTGATGGCGATGATGAATAGGGAGTTGCGGTTGAAATACGGTCTTCAGACCTTCCTCGCTCATCCTCATATGCCTGCAGACCAGGGTGGTTCTTCCGCCGAGTCTGAACTTGGTATGGGGGTTCATGGTGGAGTTGATGAAACTTCTGTGATGTTGCACTTGCGTCCTGACCTTGTTGACATGTCGCTTGCAGTACGTCGTATACCTGAAGGTCTTGTCAAGAACGAACAAGTGAAGTTCGGTGGCCGTGTGGCTTTTGGTTGGTTGTCGAATGATTTCTTTCCAGACGGGCATATCGGTGACCCAACTGGAGCGAGTGCCGAACTTGGTGCCCGAATGTTTGCTAGCGCGATTGAGTCGTTAGGTACTGCGATGAGGGAAATAAGTCGATTTGACTTTGGTCGGTAAATACAAAAGGGGAGGAGCATTGCTGCCCCTCCCCAAAATGTTGTAGTTGATTAACCGAGTTTGATTGCTGGGTTGATGTACTTGTTGGTGACGATGTCATCAGCCACAAGGCCATCTTTAACTTTTGCACCGGTTGAGGTGAACACTGGAGTTGCTGTCGCGATGAATGCTGTTACACGCTCTGTGTCGAAAGATCCGAGTGTTCCGTCTGGGCTGTTAGCAATGAGCTTGTCCTCTTGCATCTTTGCAACTGCGGCTTTTGCCTGACCTGCGTCATAGACCCAACCGTTGTTGTACTGCGTTACTGCATCAAGGATGATTGCGTTAGCTGTATCTGGAGCTCCAACATAATCAAGTGCGGCCTGCTGGATCACAGGTACGAGTGCCGTGAGGCATGTGTCGTACTTTGCGATGTTCTCTGGCGTGCCACCCAATGACTGCGCATATGCGGTCCAACCTGCATCGTGAATGTACTGGTAGGCAACATCCTTCATCCAGTCCTTAAGGACGTTCTTGTAGAAGTACGGCTCAGCAGTGCCGAAACCCTGTTGGGTGTCTTTTCCGCCAGCAGCTATGAACGATGCAGGAGCGCCGTCATATGTTGCATCAACTTGCTTCTTATCAAGAATGCCCGTGGCTGTGAAGTAGTCCATGTACGCGGCGCCATCGAAATAGCGAACCTTTGCGCCTGTTGCCTTCAAGTCCGCAATGGTCTTCACGTCTGGATAGGTAGCTGGATCCCACATGATGATTTGTGGGTTGATATTGAACGGTGCAACAACAGCCTGTGTTGGGAAGTCGGTCGAGTGTGCAACCGCTTCGTCTGTGCTGGTGAAACCAAGAAGGATGCTTGGGTCTTTGTACAGTTCTGCAGTTACTTGGCTATATCCGATTGCTGGTCCACCTGCACGGATTTCAACCTTTACACCTGTGGTTTTCCCACCGGCCATGAGGTCTCCCGTGACGCGGAGTTTGGCTTTGTCAACTGTGTAACCAGGACCAACAAGTTGGTACAAGTTGCCGTGTTCTGCTTCTGGGTTCCAGTCAGTCTGAAGTGACACTGTTGCGGGGCAACCAGCAGCGACAAGGTCGACGCCGGTAGCTGCAGCAGCTGTTGTATCTGGAGCAGCTGAATCACTGCCGCCACACGCAGCAAGCGTGAGGACAGCGATGACTGCAGTTGCTAATAGTGGTCTTTTTTTCATGGGTTTATGTTCTCCTGGTAGTTGGTGATGTGCGGGTCAATGACCCCTATTGGTGATGTGCCATTTTCCGATGGCTCTACGAGAGACCCATCCGAAAAAGAGGAACACCACCAGACCGAGTGTGCTGGCAAGAATGATTGCAGTGATGAGCTCTGCGCCCCACAGGCGATTTCGGTACACGTCTATCTGTGCGCCAATACCTACGACGCCTCCCTGACGGAAATAGAAGTCACCAACGACTGCACCAATAACAGCGAGACCTGCTGAAATACGGAGCCCTACGAAGATATTTGGAAGCGCTGCCGGAAACTGCAATTTGACCAAGCGGGTCCATTTCGATGCACCTTGCAACGTGAATAACTCATGTTGACTCTTGTCGGCTGACAGGAGTCCGAACAGGGTGTTACTGACGATGGGGAACATGGCAATAAGAACAACTACGAGAAGGCGCTGTGTTCGTGTGCCGTCTATCAGTGCGCGAATGAGCGGGGTCAGCGCAAGAACAGGCGCGCTTTGGACGGCGACTAGGTATGGCCATGTCGCACGCTCTAGCCATCGACTTGAACTCATGAGAACAGCCAAACTCATCCCAACAACGATGGTGATCGACAAGCCAATAAGGGCAATTTTTGCAGAGTCCCACAACGACAGAAGTATCGGTTGTAGTCCGCGACGTTCGCCCGAATGCCACACAAAGAATCCGTCTGTAAGGACTCTGTGAGGTGTTGGTAGCAAGAAGCGTTTCTGTTCGGGTAGCACAGCTGAAGACAAGAGATACCAGACCGCAATAAATGCTAGAAACACAATGATGGGGCCGATGTAGTCAACGAACGAAAACCTGTCTGTTTTATCTGGAATTACTTCCTCAACTGGATTGGTAATTATGTTTGCAGTACTCATTCATGTGCTCCGCGCAGAGCGTGCGAAATTTTTCCGCACAGTTCGCCAAATTCTGGTTCGTATCGAAGATCATGATTGCGTGGATATGCAAATGGAACATCAAATGAGGCAATGATCTTGCCAGGACGAACTGACATCACGAGAACTTTGGTTGACATGTACACGGCTTCAGTTATTGAGTGGGTTATAAAAAGACCCGCAAATCCCTCATGCTGGAACAGTCGAAGAAGTTCATCGTTCAAACGCTCACGAGTGATTTCATCAAGTGCACCGAAGGGTTCATCAAACAAGAAGACTTTCGGCTTCATAACTAAAGACCGAGCAAGTGATGCGCGCATCCGCATACCACCGGAGAGTTGACGTGGATACTTTTCTTCAAAACCATTCAGGCCTACAAGTTCGATTGCTTCAGCAGCCAGTCGCTGGCGTTCTGATTTGGGAAGTTTATGAAGTTCAGC
The DNA here is from genome assembly GCA_037129855.1 of Actinomycetota bacterium. Taxonomy (GTDB): domain Bacteria; phylum Actinomycetota; class Acidimicrobiia; order Acidimicrobiales; family Ilumatobacteraceae; genus UBA2093. The sequence continues at coordinate 20,793 of JBAXUC010000016.1, forward strand.
AATGAGTTCCACGTTGCGCGCAACGGTTCGCCATGGCATGAGTGTCGCATCTTGGAAGACATATCCGATGCTGTTGCGGTCGATAGCACAAGTGCCTCCGGTGTTTGCTTCAAGATTTGAAGCAATTCGAAGAAGAGTTGACTTGCCGCATCCCGATGGCCCCACTACGGTGACGAATTCACCAGCGTTGATAGAGAAGGAGACATTGTCGAGAGCTTTTGTTT
>JBAXUC010000160.1:0-2959 GCA_037129855.1 Actinomycetota bacterium
AAGCCCCGAATCGTGAACAGCATTGATGGGGTCGATTCCCCATTGCGTTGGCGAAAGTAAATCAAAACGAGAATCTGCTGATAACACTTCGCGAATGATTTCTCCGCGACCAATATGTTCGAACGGAGAATGAACTGTTCCCTTTTCAATCTCCGTATGCGGATCGTGCAAGAGGTGCGCTGGGGTGTAAACGACTTTCATGCCGACAACACTAGAAGATGGTTAGTCGAAACTTGGGCGCGCACGTAGTGAGCGCTTGAGTTCTGCCATACCTGAGGCAGTCGCAATGGTTTCGATGGCATCCCATAACTTCGTGGCATCTTCGCCACGAGGAATGGTGGAGATGACTGGACCAAAAAATGATGCCTCTTTCAGACCACCAGGGTTGAAAGTAATGATCGGAGTGCCGACATCTTTGCCTGCACGCTCAAGAGCAATAGCTGTCTCGTCAGCAATCAGACGATCGAACGATTCGTCATTCACTGCACTTGCCCACTCAACAGGTAATCCAGCTTCGGCGAGCAATTTTGCAATGTGGCCTTCGATGTCGGCGACAAACAGTTCACGTTCTTGTTTGTTGTGCAAGCTGGTGCCAAGAGCGGTGTACACCTTTGCAACAGCATCATTGCCAGCAACGGAACGAGCCTTTGCTGCAACGCGCAAACCAGAAGTTCCAGCTGCGTGTACGTCTTTGTAACCAGAGGGCATCGATGCGTAATCCATCTTGTCTTGATTCAAAATCTTGAGAGAGATGAACTTCCATGAGACGGTGTAGTCACGAAGTGCTTGCACTTCAGTAACCCAACGAGATGTGATCCATGCCCACGGGCATACAGGGTCGAAGAAAAAATCAAGGTCAGCCATAGCTAAACCCTAGCGATTTCGCGTTCTTCAAATGTTTCAATGAGGTCGCCTGGCTTCAAATCTTGGAAGTCAGACAAGCCAATTCCGCATTCAAAGCCTTCGCGTACTTCACGGACATCGTCCTTGAAGCGACGAAGAGACTGAATCGAGCCCTTCCAAATGATGGTTCCGTCACGAAGGAAGCGCACCTTGGTACCGCGAGTGATGACTCCGGTACGGATGACACAACCGGCAATGGCGCCAAGTTTCGGAACACGGAAGATCTCACGCACTTCTGCTTCACCAGTGACCACTTCTTCAAATTCAGGAGCCAACAGACCGAGCATCGCGCGTTCCATATCTTCAAGAAGTTTGTAAATGATTTCGTAGGTACGTATCTCAACTTTTTCAGATTCAGCGAGGTCACGAGACTTGCGATCCGGACGAACGTTGAAACCGATCAGAGTTGCGTTGGTGGTAGCAGCAAGCGTGATGTCGTTTTCGGTAATACCGCCAACGCCACGGTGTACAAATGCCACCTTGACCTCTGGGCGCTCGAGCTTGCGCAAACTTTCAGACACTGCTTCGAGCGAACCTTGAACGTCTGCCTTGATAACTAGGTTCAGTGTTGCCACTTCGCCAGCCTGAATTTGGCTGAAGATATCTTCCAGCTTGACTCCGCCTTGAACACGTGAGTCTCCGCGCTGGCTGAGAATGCGACGTGAATGTCCACGAGCATCACCGACAACACGAGCAGTCTTTTCATCTGGTGCTGAACGGAATTCATCACCGGCTTGAGGTACGGATGACAAACCAAGTACTTGCACAGGTGTTGATGGTCCGGCTTCTTTGATTTGCTCGCCACGCTCGTTGATGAGTGCACGCACCTTGCCCCATGCGGCACCTGCCACGATGGGATCGCCAACTTTGAGTGTTCCCTTGTCAACCAGAACGGTTGCAACAGGTCCACGACCAATGTCAAGATTTGCTTCAAGAACTACGCCCTTTGCGCGCCCCGAGTGGTTTGCGGTGAGTTCTTCGAGTTCAGCCATAACTGTGAGTTGCTCAAGCAGGTCGTCGATGCCGAGGTTCTGCTGCGCAGACATTTCGACAACGATGGTGTCCCCACCCCATGCTTCTGGAACCAATTCGTATTCAGCCAATTGAGTAAGAACGCGCTGAGGATCAGCATTGTCTTTATCAATTTTGTTCACTGCAACAATGATGGGAACATCAGCCGCTTTTGCATGATTGATGGCTTCGATTGTTTGCGGCATGACGCCGTCGTCAGCTGCAACTACGAGAACCACAATGTCAGTGACTTGTGCTCCGCGCATACGCATCTTTGAGAACGCCGCGTGACCTGGAGTGTCAATAAAGGTGACTTTCTTGCCATCTTTTTCAACTTGGTACGCACCGATGTGCTGAGTGATTCCACCGGCTTCACCGGCGACAACATTTGCTGAGCGAATACGGTCGAGCAGTGTTGTTTTACCGTGGTCAACGTGACCCATGACAGTGATGACAGGAGGACGTGGTTGCTGCATTGACTCGTCGTCATCGTCAGAGTCATCGAACAGTGCTTGTAGTTCTGTTTCTTGCTGTTGACCTGGATCAACGAGAAGAATTTCTGCACCAACTTCAAGAGCGAATAGCTCCATCTGTTCGTCGCCAAGGCTCATGGTGGCTGTCACCATTTCGCCGTGCTCTAACAAATAGCGAACTACATCAGCAGGTGTGCGATTTAACTTCGGTGCAAACTCTTGTGCCGATGCGCCGCGCTCGATGATGATGGTGCCTTCAGGCACTGGTGCATTGCTATTTGAATAGCTAGTGAATTGCGGCTGCAGTTCATCGAACTCTGCCCTACGACGTGCACGAGACTTCTTGCGAGGTGCGCGACGCTGACCGTTGTTACGTGGGCCGCCAGGACCGCCACCAGGACGAGGACCGCCACCAGGACCACCTGCACCAGGACCACCAGGACCACCAGGTCCGCCGGGACGTGCGCCACCAGGACCACCAGGTCCACCAGGTCCGCCAGTGCGAGGAGCAAAACCAGTTCGTGGGCCGCCAGGACCACCAGGACCGCCAGTACGAGGACCGCCAGGACCGC
>JBAXUC010000161.1:0-2958 GCA_037129855.1 Actinomycetota bacterium
CATCATGGTTGTCGGAGTTCCATATATACGGCTTGGTGCATAACCAATGTGTGCATCTGATGCCATGTAGAGCAGGTCGCAACACATCACAAGATCAGTTGCGCCGCCGATGGCCCATCCTTTGATTTCGCCAAGAACTGGTTTTGGGCATTCCCAAATTTTCATGAAACGTTTGACGTTGTTTCCCATGAACTGCCAGTCACGCACGGGGTCCCACGCGCCTTCACGTGGCTCTGGCCCCTTAGCTCCGTACGGCGTTGACCATCCGCGCACTTCGTCAGCGTCTGAACCAGACGAACTAGCAGCTAAGTCGTATCCGGCAGTAAATGTGTCGCCTTCGCCGCGAAGAACGATTGCACACACGTCACGCGATTTGGTTGCGCGGTCTATTCCGTCGGCGATTCCTTGAATGACTTCGTCGGTGAGCGTATTTTTCTTGTGCGGACGATTGATTGAGATGATGGCAATGTCATCACGTTCCACATAAAGCACAGGTTCTGTCATGAAGTGATTCTGTCAGACATTGTCTGAGGTGTAAGCCTCGGACAATTGTTACCAGGCGTGCGAAATGTGGCCCCAGAGCCATTGCAGTTTGGCACGCATTGTTTGGTCTGTCACAAACGAAGGATCGCGCAGTCGCACTGCTTTTTCGTAGCCATCTGGCACGGTGCGTGAGAAGTGCCCAATACGCCAATGAAAAGAATGAGCAGAGAACGGCAAGGAAGCAAGAAATTTATCTGTTAGACCGCATGTGTCAATGAGGTGAGTAGCTGGCCCTTGTCCGATGCCGAGTGCACCCAATTGGCCGCACACTGTGATGACGGCTCGCGGAAGAGTGAAATGTTCAGGAGCAGATGGCCAAGTACTTGCTAAGAAATTGATTTCGTGAAGAGAGATCTGGGCCGGTTCAAATACAAAGCGAAGTGATTCAGCGGTACGGATGAATTCATGACGTTCGACAATGAGGTCCTGAATCGAACGGTGTCCACCTTGCACAAAAAAACCACGCTCGTCAGAGATTCCAGAGTGTGATTGATAGCGCCATCGCGGCGATTGTGGATTTTGAATACTTGTAATAGGCGTAATTGCATTCATACTGAAAAGCAGCAGTGCAGTACACACTGTAAGTACAACTGGCGATGAGATAACTCGTTGTGGAATGAATGTAAATCGCGGCTTCGAAAGAACACCGAGAAATATGCACATGTAGACCGGAACTGCCAGAAACCTTCCGGCCATGAAATCGCCACCCACGTAGACGACGTACGCCAGATACAGAACAATGCCGAATGCAATCGGGCGTATTCCCGGGGACTGTGATCGCAGAGCCACTACTAGTCCGACAATGAGAATGATGGCCGACACTGGGTCGTGAATCATTGAAAAGAAAACGTATGTGATTCCTCGAGTGAGCACTTCCCACAGTGGAATATGCAAATTTCGTTTTGCTTCGAAAGTGTTCGGAAGAAAAGCATGAAATGTCTTGAATGAATACGTGCTCCACACAACGATGGGCGTAGCCAAAGCAATTCCAAATGCCGAAATGATTCGTAGATTTCGGCGATGGGGCCAGAGTGCAGAGAGAATCGGCGGAATTAGAAGAATTGCGTAATCCATGCGGTTAAGAAAGGCCAAGGCGCTCAGCATTCCAAATAATACAAATTTCCAATATGGAACGCGAGTTGCTATGTGTGTGTGCACGACAAGAAGAATGATGCAACCGATAAGTAAATATGAGAGTGGGTTTTCAAGACCTGACGTTGAGTACTCAATGAATGCATTCGAACTGACGAGAAGTATGGCGACAGCGATTGCGTTGAGAATGTTGCGGCTAACAGATGCGATCAGTGCAACCGCAAGTGCAGTACAGGCGAGGCTAAAGAGAACAATCGAATAGATCCATTCATTGGTGAAATACCCAAGAAATTCCCATGCAGTAAACCAGAGTGGGTGAGTGTACGCCTGAACATTTTCTAGAGGGTTGAACCCGGGACCCCAGCCATGGCGCAGGTTCAAAGCGTGTCGCAAAGTAATCAGTGCATCATCACTAATCCAAGAGACACGTAGAGAGAAAAAGAGGACAATTCCAACCACGATGGCAATGCGAATCAAAACCGCACGTTTGATCACGGAATGGCTCCACGTACGCCGTACACGGCAGTAATGGTGACAAGCCCAGCACCAAATACGACCAGCGTTAGCGGCCACCATGAGTCATCGTCGTCTCGAAGGGCTCGAGCAACTGGAAAGATGAGCGGAAAAGCCGTGAAGAGAAATCGTGGACGAGCAGTCACTGTTGCGGGGATGAGCATCAGGGCAAGTACGACAGCGATGTATGCGTTGTATATGGCTGGGAGTCTGTATTTATAAAGGAACCACAGAGCAATGATCATTGCTATCACCGTTACTCCAGTTAAAACCGTGGTGGGAGACGACAATGGGTGTAGAAGGAACCGAAATGTTCGCTCAACTGCAGTTGCACCAAAGCTTGTTCCTTCTTTCCAGGCTTGGCGTTGCACACGGAACCACGCCCAGGGTTCATGAGTTCGGTATCGCAGGAAGATCATGAACCCGATAAATCCCCACGGGGCAAGGAGCGGGGCAAAGAGGCTTCGCCAGTCTCTTTCGTCTCTGATTGCGAGGAAAGACGCGACAGCGCACGCTGCAATAATTGCTATCCCGTTTGGTCGCCCCATCGTTGTCAACATGGCGAGAATTCCTGCCCAAACCCATGAGTGACGACGCAGTGCAACAAAACACAATGCTGCAATTGTCAACATGAGGGCCTCGGAATAGGCCATTGTCAACACGAAACTTCCAGGAAAGAATGCTGCGATAATCATCGACTTTTCTGCAGTCTTGTTATCAAACAGTTCGCGGGCGATGCAACCAATTAAGTAAATGAAGAAAAAACTGACGATGATGTTGACCAATAGGGCCGTGGCGACAGGACCTCCG
>JBAXUC010000162.1:0-2949 GCA_037129855.1 Actinomycetota bacterium
GTTCCCCACGGCGCGACCGTAACCGTTGCGCACGATGCTGTGAGCAAGTTCTTGATGCGACCAAATTCACTCTGATCCATGGAGAGATACCAATGGGCCTTAATAGCTACCCACTCAGAAAGGTACGTGCAGATGTATGACTTCTGCGGTGGAATCCAATTCGACGGGTCACGGTCAGACTTTGATCTGTTTTGACCTGCAGTCACTGCAACGAGCGCACGAGGATCAGATAAATCATTTGCGAATGATTGCCGTTGTGCCGCAGTCCATTTCCATGCACCCGAATCCCACGCTTCTTTCAGGGGAATCATGTGATCAATATCTAACTCACTCGGATTTGTGTGCATCACATTGTCATATGGCGACAACCAGTCACCTTCAATCACTTTGCACCCATAGGCATCAACCTGCGGTTTGCTCTGAGACTCTGCGATCAGAACTTCTTCGCGCGTATCGCAACCATTTCCGTTTACATCAATCCAATGCTTGAACAATGAACGCGAATACCCGGTCTTGTATTCGTTCTGCACGGTAATGGTGGCAAGAACCGACAAGGCCGTCGGGTCGCTCAGTGCCGCACCCTTTGCAATTGTGGTGGGGACAATCTTTTTCTTCAGAGTTGTTGTGGTCTTCTTTGCCTCAGGTGACTGTGCTGCACCAGAGGAACTCACACATCCGACGGTTACTGCGAGCGCAAGAGCAGGAAAGACTATTAACGATCGATGAAGACGACGTGACATGGTGTTTGACAATTTCATATTTACCTGCAATAGGCACCGTACTAGGGAATTATGAAAACAAAATCACCTGCCGTTGTTTGCGAAGTGCCGCGTGCCCCACTGCTCAAGATGCTGAAGAATAGGAATCAATTCTTCACCTTTTGATGTGAGGTGATACTCAAAGCGTTGCGGCTTCGATGTGTACAGGCGCTTTTCCAAAACACCACCAGCGACAAGAGTGTTCAAACGATCAGTCAGAATATTGCGCGCTATTCCAAGTGAATTCTGAATGGATTCAAAACGAAATGATCCGTCATTGACTGCTGCAATGATCAGAGGAGTCCACCATTCCCCCATAACTTCCAGTGCATCAGCGAGGCGATGATCGAGATGTTGGAAGTTCTTGCGCGGGGACATTGCAATTACCTTAGGGTAAGGGTGTGTGTTTAAACGCGTTTTGTTACGGATTCGAGGAATTTCTATGCAAACTTCACCCCATCTTCATCGCCGTTTTAAAGGTGAGAACAATTCACCACAAAAATAATCATTCGTGTATCTCGACAAATATGCATTCACCAGGACACACGTCAGCGGCTTGCACCACGGCTGCGTAATCACGAAGTACGACGACAGCTAACGAACCAGCACCACCCGGATCATTGAGAGGTTCACCACGCTCAGCAACATAGGCGATGCCATCTTCAAGTTGCACAAACACATCGGGACAATGATCAACGCATAAACCGTCACCCGTGCACAGGTCTTGATCAATCCACACGCGCATGCCAAAACGGTACCGTGCACTTGCCCTTATCCTGCACACTATGACATTGAACGCACCCATTGCCCCGCGTCGACCGCACACATGGGTGCGGCCCTCTGGCGAGGTGCAAGACCCATACGCGTGGTTGTTGAAAAAAGATGATTCCGAGACGCTGCAGTACCTCGCAGACGAGAATGACTATTCGCGCCAATGGTTTGCCGGCCATACAAGCGAAACTGAAGAAATTTTCGCAACGATCAAGTCACGCATCCAAGAAGACGATGCATCTCACCCTGTGAGCCACTCGGGCTGGTGGTACACATCACGCACTGAAACAGGGAAGGCATACGCCATTCATTCACGCGGTCGAACGGCATCGACCGCCACAGAGAATATTTTGATTGACGAAAACATCGAGGCTGATGGCCATGATTATTTCGCTTTAGGCGCCTTTGAGGTCTCAAACAACACACGGCTTCTCGCCTGGTCTAGTGACATTGACGGTGGCGAGTACTTCACGTTGCGTATTCGTGACACTGAAACAGGCCTTGATGTATCAGATGTAATAGTCGACACAGCGTTTGGTGGCATTGCATGGAGCACAAATGATGACTGGCTGTTTTACGTGACTCCCGATGACCAAATGCGCCCGTGGCAAGTATGGCGTCACCACGTTGGCACTCCAGTCACTGATGATGTGATGATCTTTGAAGACGCAGACGAGCGATTCTTTGTAGGTGTCGCCGCCAGTCGTTCCGGCCAATTGATCATGATTGAATCTTCCAGCAAGACGTCGAGTGAGACGTGGATTCTGGATGCATCAACACCGACAGCTCAATTGCTGTGTGTTGCCCCGCGACGTGATGACATTGAATACAACGTTGATCACTGGGGTACTGAATTAACTATCACCACAAACCTAGGTGCTGTGGATTTTCAAGTCATGACAGCCCCGACCTCTTCTCCCTCTGAGTGGAAACCATTTCTCTCTCACGTGGCCGGCGAGCGCATTACCCAGTTTGAGTGTTTTTCTTCATTCGCGGTGATGCAGCGATGGGTAAATGGACAACAAGTGATTTCAATTGTTGGTCGTGACGGAAATGTTTCACACATTGCAGTTCTCGATGAGCCCCACGAAGTGGAACTCGACGCCAATCCAGATTTTGATACAGATGGCATTCGATTGTCGTATCAATCGCTCACAGTGCCTCACACCACAGCGTGGTATTCAATTGCTGCAGACGAAATCTCAACACTGAAACAAGTACGCGTTAATGCCTGTGATTTGTCAATGTATGTGTCGGAACGTTTGTGGGCTACATCAGACGATGGCACTCAAGTACCCGTTGACATCGTGCGTCATCGCGACACTCCTCTCAACGGCACAGCGCCAGCAATGGTGTACGTGTATGGCTCGTATGAAATTTCAGTTGCCCCATGGTTCTCAATTGCGCGACTGTCGTTACT
>JBAXUC010000163.1:0-2932 GCA_037129855.1 Actinomycetota bacterium
CCACCACAGGGCACCGACTCATCGCAATTCTGATTGCGATCGGTCTCCTGGCCACATATACGGCTTTCTCGCAACCGTCTCTTCGTGCCGTAATTATTCGTGCCGCATCACGAATCTCATCTTCAGCATCGTCACTCACAGACCCAAAGCGACTTGTGCGCCTAACCGTGCTGCATATCCCGGCGTGGATATTAATGTCCCTGTCGACATCAGTAACGGCCACAGCTTTCGGAGCTCATATCTCAATTGCCGACATGCTCTTCATCACCACCACTTCCTGGCTAGCAGGTTTTGTGGTTGTCGGAGTTCCTGGTGGAATAGGCGTTCGTGAAGCAGTGTTCACTTCATTGGCCGGAGGCATTATTGGTACTCCGATGGCAGTATCACTTGCGCTTATGAGCCGTGTTGTCTTTATCGCTGTCGATCTCAGCGGGGCTCTGATCTCGAGCGTTATTTCGCGGCTGAATAGCTCAGCGAAATCCTGAGAAGCGATCTTTCGATATCTCTTTGCGCTGACCACTCAGACTCTTCACGCGAAGAATGCGAACCAGGAACCAGCGCACATAACGCATGATGTAACCACGAAGTTCGCGAGTGCCTTTGCGCCATTTCATGTAGCGATAACGCTTGGCAGCCATCAGCGTTTGCTTACGCACCAACTCGCGATGAAACAAAGCAACGTGACGCTCGTGTTTCACAGTGCCAAAACCATGGTTTGGGCCAATAAGTCGTGGTGTATGCAAACCGAGATTCTGTAGAAATGCTGCATACGCATACGCGAATTCACCGAAGATGACTCTGTCCGTTTGGGATTCCCGAATCTCATCTTCTCCCACCTCGATGGACACGCACGAGCCATTATCGACCAAGCGACGTAATACAGATTCGGCAAATTCTGTGCGACACACAACAAGACTCACGCCGGTCTTTGTGAACACGGTGCTGGGCAACCACGCATCGCCCACAACCAGATCGGCAAGGAAATTCGAATGGTTAATGCACACATGACAGCGATTCGTATTGAAGTGCCTATCGAAAGCGACTTGATAACCGAAATCGACGCGGCGACTAGCGGTGTAGACCTCACCATCTGTAGTGGTAACGGTCAACTTCCCTACTGGGCCGCCACCACGATATGAAATATCAGAGATGTTTGCAGGGTCGTAACCCAGATACTCGCCCATTGCGTTAATGCTGTGGTGTGAATATTGCCATCCGCACAACAGTCCGACAGTCAGCACAATCTTGTCTCGTAGTTCAGGCGCCTGAGCGCGAATCCACGAGTACATGCCTTCCAACTGGCACGGTATTGCTACTAACGCAAAACGTCCCGGCGTGTCTCGCAAAATCTGTAACGCGGGAGTTTGTTTGAGGTTGTGATAAATCGAACCGGGCAAGGTATCAACATCTTCAGGCGTAGTAACCAGACGCGCTGCAAAGTCAATTCCTGTCACATGGTCAAGTGCAATCACACCGTCTATATCCCCTGATGACAAGACATTGCGCAGTACTTCCTTAATCAGGCCACCAGAACTGGCCGCGATGTTTCGTGCGCTGTTCGTGCTTTGCGACAAGTGCACGGACCGAACGACGCCGTATGCACCAATTGCAGAATCAGGGAACAGATACTTCTGTAGACCCTCATAATCAACCGCAACAGCAGGACAAACATCTGCTGCAGCCTGAGACCCAGGAGTTTCTGGCTCAAAGATCAGTTTCTTCGGATTCAGTGACACTCGAACAGACGAGTCGGCCATCTCGCAGGCACCACAGCCGATGCACATGCCAGAGGCGATGACACCAGACAGGTCTGTCGTTACATTCATCGGGCCGCTGCCTCTGCGATAGCGGAAAAATTACGGAGCGAGCGGATCTTCACGGCTGGAAGTGCCGCAGAAATTTGTTGAGACATTTCATCTTTTGATGCAAGCACATTCGTGACGATGTCAGCGATCTTAGATGGTTCACTTAAGGCCGATGAGTCAAGACCCAAAGAAGACAATCCGAAATCGTCAAGAACTTCCTTGTACTTATGGCTCCAGCCGACCACAACTGTCGGAGTCGACGTGGCAAGCCCAGAGATCATGGCGTGAAATCGCGAGGTCACGAGAACAGAACTATGAGCAACCAGATGTCGCAATTCACCGGCGGTGAGATCAAAATCAAGACCAATCACCTGAGAATCTCCAGAACATGCTTCGGCAACTTCACGACAGACGGGGCCATCATTCATTCGGCCTTCAGGTAGCCCTGCTCGATACGAGTGAGGAGCAATGACAATACTGCAGCCAGTCTTGTGTCGAATGTCAGCCACTAAAGCCGCCATCGCCGATACATAATTTCCACCTGTGGATTCGTATATGCCGCGCACTACAGCACTAGGCATGACAACAATAAAATTCGTATCAATTGTGTCGAGCGCCGCAGAGACAGCATCGGGAAACTTTGCGGCCTCATCAAGTGAAAATGCCAGATCTGCAACGTCAACTGTGTTTACGCCACCCAATGAATCAAGGTGTTCACGTGTGCGAGCCCCTCGCGCGCATACGGTATTCACTCGACGCAATACCAACGGCGCTAGCAATTTATTGGGAAATGACTGAAATGGTCCAAGAGCTTGCGCTGCTTTCACCGTGGGTACACCGAGCAAGAGCGGAACGCCCGTCATCAAAGCGTTATAGACAACAATTGCGAATCCACGACCATCAGCAAAACTAATTCCCGCCACGTCAACAACGACTGCGGCATCCAACATTGATTTGCAGCCCCGTGAACGAACCCAGAACAGAGGCAGTCGAAGCTTTCGCATCAGAAAAGCCAAACATGCAATGGGAAATTCAACCAAAGCAAGCCGCAATGGCTGAAGACCCACAATTGAAGCGTCTGCACCCACCGGCACTCGCGAGGCATCAGCATCTGGGTACGTAGTGAG
>JBAXUC010000164.1:0-2919 GCA_037129855.1 Actinomycetota bacterium
CATTGGCCATGGAATCGGTGAGAACTTCCACACCGACATTCAGGTCTTGCACTACTTCGACCCGCGTAACACCATGATCTTGCGTCAGGGAATGACTTTCACTATTGAGCCGATGATTACGGCCAGTGGAGAATGGCGCCACAAGATGTGGGACGACGATTGGACTGCAGTTACCTCAGATGGCAGCCGTACCGCCCAGTTCGAACACACCATGGTGGTCACAGCTGACGGCGTTGACGTCCTCACAGCTGGTGTCGGTGCAGTATCTCCATCTGCGCCTTGGCGCCGTTAACCCTCAACCTCTAGCGTCTAGTTGTGATCGACACCCCCAATTCCGACCGCTACTTGTCGTTTGACCGCGAAGAGTGGGCCGACCTTCGTGCATCCACACCGCTAACAATTCGTGAGCGTGACCTTGTTGCATTGCGCGGTATTAACGAGCAGATCGATCTTGACGAAGTGGCTGCCGTTTATTTGCCATTGACCCGACTTCTCAACTTGTATGTCAGTGCAACGCAGAACTTGCACAAGGTGTCTGCAACGTTCCTTGGTGCGATGGCGCCAAAAGTTCCGTACGTCATTGGAATCGCCGGCAGTGTTGCTGTAGGTAAGAGCACCTTTGCACGAATCTTGCAGGCATTGCTGGCACGCTGGCCAGAGCACCCACGTGTTGACCTCATCACTACTGACGGATTTCTCTTTCCAAACGCTGTTCTTGAAGATCGCGGAATTATGAACCGTAAAGGTTTTCCGGAGAGCTACGACACCAAAACATTGTTGACATTCCTTCGTGATTTGAAAAGTGGCGCACTCGATGTGAAGGCTCCGGTTTATAGCCACGTGGTCTACGACATCATTGATGGCGAAACCGTTTCTGTTCAACAGCCAGACATTCTCATTATTGAAGGACTCAATGTTCTTCAGGTGGGCTCAGAGGCAAATGAATTCGTGTCTGACTACTTTGATTTCTCGATTTACATCGATGCCGATGAACCCGATATCGAACAGTGGTACATCGAACGTTTCCAGAAATTGCGCGAAACTGTGTTCCGTGACCCTGACAGCTTCTTCCAGAATTTTGCTCACTTAACCGATGAAGAAGGCATCAACATTGCCCGTGGAATTTGGCGTGAGATTAACGGCAAGAACTTGGTGGACAATATTGAACCCACAAAGTCGCGTGCATCACTGATTGTTGCAAAAGGTGCTGATCACCGCGTGACCAACGTTCACTTACGCCGCCTCTAAGCGCTCAGTTATTCGTCATCCGAATCCTCGTCAGATTCATCATCGACCGCCTCAAAAGCCGCGGAGATCGCCTTTAGGTCCTCATCGCTGCCGGCGATACCACGTTCCTTGGTCAGTTCCTCAACACGATCGAGGGGCTTGCGGAGATTGCTTGCAACTCGGCCAGTAGTGACCGCCTTGAGTTTCTTTTGCATTTGATCAAAGTGACGCTGAATATCTTTTAGATATTTCGTATATGACTTCCATGCCGTACCGAAGTTTTTCAGAAGTAGCAGAACTTCATTTGCGTTCTGTTCCATATGGAAGCTATCTGTGGCCTGGCGAACAACACCTAGGAATGTGTACAAGGTAAGTGGTGAACACAGAATGACTCGTTTAGCCACTGATTCATCAATAAGTGAAGGCTTGTGCTGCTGAATGAAACTAATGACACCTTCGTTAGGAATGAATAGAAGAACATAATCAAGTGGACTACGCGTTGATTGAGCAACATAGTCACGCTTCTCAAGTTCTTTAACTCGATCTTCAACGTTCTTGATGAACTTATTCTTGTAGTCGTTACGAGCGTTCTCATCTACAGCATTGAAATACTCGAGATAGTTGTCGAGTGGGAATTTTGAGTCGAGATACAACACACGATCAGGAGGAAGAAAGAAGCTGTAGTCAGGTCGACCACCTTCAGTGAGGGTCTCTTGCTTTTCGTAGTTGATGCCACGAATGAAACCGGACTCAGACAAAATGTCTTCCAACATTCGCTCACCCCAGTTACCGCGACCTTGAGCACTGGAAAGAACATTCTTCAAAGCCTGCGTTTGAAGTGCTAAACCCTTCACAGCACTATCAACATCACCAAATTTCTCACTATTGGCAGTACGAAGTTTGTCGACTTCTTCATTAAGTTTTGCCATCTGAGTTTCAAATGGCTTCAACAAATTTTGAGTTTGCAGTTCAAGGGATGACGCCTGATTATCTAGACGTTCTTCAGCAAGCTTTCTTGCATTTTCATTGGCATCGGATAAAACCTTTGTAGCTGCTTCGTGGATCTTCGATTCGACTGCGCCTTGAACTCCAGTACTAATGGCTCCAACGTCAATTGCAGCCTTAACTGCCTCAACTATTGGACCGAGATCAACTGCAGGTGGGGGAAGAACTTCTTTGGTTGCAGATGACGAACGAACAATGACGGCCACACCACCAACAACGACTGCAATGAGGATAACGAGGAGGACAAAAATGGCTGTTTGCATCCCGCAATCATGACACAGGGGTGTACCGGCGTTTAGAGAAGCCTTAGCGGTGCAGGGCGTTTAGGTAGTTGTACACCGTGATGCGTGAGACGCCCATGGCGTCAGCCACATCTTCAACGGCTCGACGAAGCGTGAAAGCTCCTCGTTGATCAAGCATGCGCACAGCTACTTGTTTGTCACTGCGTGACAGATCTTGTAGACCAGCGCCAAGCTCACGTTCGACCTGGCCGATAAGTCGCTCAAGTGCCCCATAAATTGCGGGCAGACGAACTGCGGCAATAATTTCGCCGTCCCATTCCAATGCGACATCACTAATGCGCGCATCCTCGACCGTAATGAGTTGTGCGCCAACAGCATCAAGAATTGGCTTCACTGCTGCAAGCAACGGATGATTGACATAACCCATAATGAGTTACCCGACCTT
>JBAXUC010000165.1:0-2900 GCA_037129855.1 Actinomycetota bacterium
AGCTGCCGGGCGTGGCCTGAGCCTTCTCGTCCAGATCGTGGAAGCCGATCGCACGTCTGTCATCTTTAGTACACCTTCGGATCCACGTACAGCTGACTATGTACAAGGTCGCTTCGGCTGAGTTTGCTCGCCGTTCACCTTTAGTTTTTCTAAAAGTCATTCCTTCCTCACTTTGGCGTCGCTTCACGTCCTTACAGTCGGGGGTAGTTAATCCCTACCAGGAGGAAATATCCAAATGAAACTATCCAAGAAATTCGCAGTAGCTGTTGCAGCATCTGCATTGATCGGATCTGCAGGACTGGTTAATCCAGTACAAGCAGCGACAGCGGACAACATTGTTGCCGGTGGTGCTACTTTCCCGCAGAACCTCATCGAATCATGCCGCGCAACATTCCCAGGTGACGCAACCGCCAACCCGAACGCTGCAACTGTGAACTACACAGGCGTAGGTTCAGGAACAGGTCGTACAAACTTCTATGCAAACACCTATGACTTCGCAATGTCGGACTCAATGTGGTCATCTTCAAACTCGGGATACCGCAACTCATTCGTTTGGTTGCCACTTATCTCTGGTGCAATCGACGTGGCATACCGCCTCGACGGTGTAAAGCCAGCCGGAACAGTGTTGCAATTGACTCCTACAACTCTTGCAAAGATCTTCGCAGGAACTGTTAAGACATGGAACGACGCATCAATCAAAGCTGACAACCCAGTTGCTGCAAAGCCAAATTTGAGCGGACTCAATGGTGCTGCAACCTTCTCAATCGCGCAGAAGAAGACAAAAGCTGCTCTTACAGTGAATTTGAAGAAGAGTGTCGTGAATGCCAAAACCAAGAACATGGTTGTCACATCGTCAGTAGACGGTGGTGTCACAACAACAAAAGTTTACGACAAAAAGCCAATGGCCGGAAAAATTGTTTTGTCACTTCCATACACAATGGGTGCTGAATACACAATCACTTACAACAAAGTTGTTTTGGGAACTGTGTCAATTGATGCAACCTCAGTCATTCTTCCTGCTACACCAATCACCGTGTACCACCGCAAGGAGACTTCAGGAACTACTAACAACTTCCTCAACTACTTGAACAAGACCGTTCCAGCAGTATGGACAACATCAGCAGCTGATGCCTTCATCGTTCCAACAGGTACAAACCCAACAGACGGTTCATTCGTCGGTGCGCAGGGTAACGACGGCGTTGCAAACGGCGTCATGAACAAAGACGGCGGAATCGGCTATGCAGAAGTTTCATTCGTGAATGAGCGTCAGGTAGCTGGCAAGTTGATTACTCCAGCAAAGATCATGAACCCAGCGGGTGTATTCCTTGCAGGATCATCAGCCGGTGCAGCGAAGTTCGTTTCAGCAGCAACAGTTAATGACACCACTGGCGTAGTTACTTTCGACTACACCACGAAGGTTGCAGATGCTTACCCAATTACAGCAGTTTCATACGCAATGGCCAACACGTCAGCTAACACGAATGCTGCAAATACTGCAGCAAAGATGTTGACAGCTCAGCGTTTCGTCAACTACGTACTTGATACTTGTGCTCCAGCAGTTGGAGAAATCAAGGGTTATGCAGCATTGCCAGCAAACATCGTGGCAATCGCAAAGACACTTGCCGCAAACATCAAATAGTTCAACCCCGAACAACTAATTAGGGCCCGGTGCGAAAGCACCGGGCCCTTTTGGCATTCTGAGATGCTTTTCTTAATTAGTGCGAATGGCGGTGATGTGATCCAAGTGCATCATCACCAAAGTCATTAATGGGGTTACGCCACACCGTGTGCGCATGATTGCCATCTCGTGTGGTGTTGTCATATTCAGCCAATAACTGTGGCCCGTGTATGCGGTAGTAGTGGGGAAGTCCGGCAGCCGCTTCGCCTGCCCACGCGAAATGTAGAGAATCGAAATGAGAACGGACCTTTACTAGTTCTGCATCTGCAATGTCATCGTGCACGCGGTCAATGTAGGTGAGTACGAGAGCATTCAAAATTTCCTGCTGGGCTTTTGTCATCTGGCCAGCAGCTAGGCCCTTAGGGGTAGTTGTGTATGCCGTAGAAGAAAGGTGTTCTTCGGTAATACCTAACTTGGCATCTTCGGCTACTTGATACTGAGTGACTACATCTTGTAATTGGCCGGTGAATTCATTGCGCCACACCTTTGCAAGTGGCAATGCAGTGTCACCATCAGAAAGGGTTGGTCTATTCGCGCCAACAAGGTCGGTAGGTGGCACTGCGGACACAATGGTGATCGATCTCTGTTCGTCGTTGAAAGACATCAGTAGTTCTCGAGCTAAGTCTTCACACGCACCCAAAGGACGCAACAGCTGTCCACCCAGTAATGGCGATGATGCAGGGTCTGCACCAAAGAAACAGGGCGTTGTTGATACAACTTCGTCGTTGTGAATGGTGAAGTTCACAGAGACGTGATGACCACCTAAGCGCCAACCCCATGTGTCTTTGCCTGGAGTTCCAAAGATACGAAGGAAATAACGCAAGGGGTCACGTCCACGAGGGAAGTCCCACAGGGAACCAAAACCCTCGAGTTGATCGAGGACGTTCTCCAGGCCCATCACTGTTGAAGCAGTGACGTACGCAGCGCGAGACAATCCGGAATTCAATAGTCGCATGATGAGGCGATGCTGTGGGGGCGTCAGTGAATGCAGCGTGAGGCCGCCGTGGTCAGTTGGGGTATAGAACCACAGGCGACGTTCGTCATCTGACGGGAATGCCAACTGCGCTTGTGCAAGTTGTTCAGCCGACAGAGTGTCAAGAATTGCTTGTGCAGCATCTGCCATGTTGCGCGCAACGGTCATAGCCCGGGACCTTTCAAACCAAAGAGAAATTCCTTGTCGCCAGGCACCCAGTTGCAATCAAATTGTGAACGTCTACCAATG
>JBAXUC010000166.1:0-2892 GCA_037129855.1 Actinomycetota bacterium
GCTGGATTGTCAATCACTTGCTGCATAAACATTGAAAACGATGCCCCCAAATCAATACAGCCATCCATGAGCACATCCTCAAAACATTCATAGGTTTCGATCTCCAGGCTCGGGGCCCGCAGCAACACTCGATTCTCCCAACTCGAGTACATTCGCGCATACGGGTTTCTGATTGCCCCGACTCGCCACCAGTCGTCGGCCCGCAGGATATGTTGCTGTTCATCTGCTTCTAACTCTCGAAATAATGTCAAGCCACTCACAATCGGGTTGTGGATGGTGTGCATTGGCGTAACTGCGGCTGTCGCAAGGGTCTGCATTGAGTGGACGTTCAGACTTCCCTCGGCTTGGGCAATTAAGAACTTGAGCGCCGTACAGGCCACTTTGGTGGTGGGCAGATACAAGATCTTGAGGTTTCTTGCTACCAATGCTGCTGGGATCAGCATTCCTTCATGGCTCAAGGGTGGCACGGTTGGGGGCAAGGCAATGGGTGGCACCCCGTAGTGATTCTGAGACATGTCAACCATTCTTACCTGTTCCCACCGCATCTCGACAGATTGCCCGACCAGGTGGACTTCCGGCGCCCTGCCAGACGCCGTTTTTGGCCATGCCTGCCAATGTGTATAGTAAGCGTTAGCCAACATTTTGGAAAGAACTCATTTTCAAAATCAATCACAGGGGGAATATGAATAAAGTTCAAAAAGGCAGGGTCTTGAAGCGATTCGGCATTGCCATCGCAATCACACTCGGCGCTTCGGCAATACAAGTCGGAACTGGGCAGGCAGCAAGCACTCCTGCACCAACACGTGGTGGAACACTTTCAATTGCAATCACTGACTACATGGTTGGTTTTTGCCCGAACGACACCAACTCAAACTCGGCATTAATGCCCGTCAAGCAAATGGGAGAGACTCTCTTTGAACAACGTGCTGACGGAGTAACTGTTCCGTTCTTGGCATCGTCAGCTTCGTCTAACGCTGACTTCACCTCTTGGAGAATCACAACACGAACAGGCGTCACTTTCTCAAACGGAGAAAAATGGAACGCTGATGCGCTAATGATAAACATTGCAGCAAACAGAGGCAAGCTGAGTGGTGGTGGCTCCGCAGCTGCTGACGCCGCAACGGTTAATCCCGCCGCGAGTTTGTTTCATGGCGCTAAATACGGCGGTCTTGCACCAGTTGCATGGGCAAATACTAAGGCCGTCACCAAAATTGATGACGTCACGGTGCAATTTGACCTCAAGCGTGGAAACGCTGGGTTCAAAGAGCTGTTGTACGGCTCAGGTCGTACCTTCATGCGTGCACCTGCAATGTTCCTGCCAGCAAATAACCCCGGAACAAAGTTGACAGACATCAACTATCTGTGCTCACGACAGATGATCGGAACAGGTCCATTTAAAATGGCTGATGGCGGGATGTCTGCTGACAAGGGAACCATCACCTTGACAAAGAACGACACATATTGGAGAAAAGACGCCAAGGGTGCAGAACTTCCGTACCTCGACAAACTTGTTTTCACAACAACAAAGGATGCAGCAACTCGCGTGAATGGTCTCAAAGCAGGCACCACTGATATGGCCTGGTTCACCGGAAACTCTGAGTCAAACGCAATCCTTCGGGCACAAAAAATCAAAGGTCTAAAGACAAACGTTAGCAACGCTGATTTTTACCCACAGTTGTGGTTTGTTGAGAACAAGGCTCCGTTTAATAAGCAAAGTTGTCGTCAAGCGGTGTCCGCAGGACTAGACAGAAAAACCTTTGCTACCAAGCGCACCTCTGGGTTCTTGGAGCCCATGACTTCGATTCTCGGATCAACAAACCTTGCCGCTACGACGAAAAACTTCATCGGGTATGATGCGACCAAGGCAAAGGCCTATCTGGCAACGTGTTTGACAGACCTGGGAGCCACGGAGTTGGCTTTCAGCGCTCCGTTTGATACGGCGCCAGAAGCGCAAAAAAATGGTGCTGAAATGGCGAGCCAATTGGCTGCTGTCGGAATCAAGATGACGGTCTTGCCTGTTGAAACCTCAAGCATCATTGTCAATACGTTTGCCAGCACTGCGACAACCGGGTATCAGGCAATTTGGTTCTCGGTGCTCGAAGGCCCTGGAAACCAATACAACTCGCTGTTCATGGCTTCAACGAGCAACGGTTTCTACAACATGGCTGAGGACCTCTACGGTTCCTTGCCCACCTTGAACATTTCACGGCACACGGACAAAGACTTTGACACTTTGTGGTTTGCGGCACGGGGTCTCACGCCTGGTGCTGCTCAGAACGCTAAGTACCAAGAAGCCATTGCTCGCTGGCAAGAGCAAGCTCACTCAACCACCATCATTGGAGTTAAGTTTGCTGTATCTACCACGGGCAAGATTATGGGAATGTGCGAAACGAAACTTCTCAGTGGTGGTGTTGCTCGTTGCGTCAGCAACGGGGGCGCCTCACTTGCTGGAGTGTCAAAAAATAAGTAACAAAGACTAGAGATTAGAGCACCTGCGTCATATGACGCAGGTGCTCTTTTTTGTTACAAGGTGCTGCGAGCATTTCCTTAGAGGTGTCTCACTGAGTAGACTCAAAGTGAAATTATGAAAAAACTTCGGCCTATTTTGCTTCGACTGAGCCAAGTATGTCTCGTGCTTATTGGGGCGACATTTCTTGTATCGGTTTTAATCCGCCAGTTGCCCGGCGATGTCGCACTGCTCATAAATCCAGCGGCATCTCAGGCTGAACGGGTATCGTTGCGACAAGAGTTGGGCTTAGATCGAAACTACTTCTCTGCGTATTGGATGTGGCTGAGCAGAATGCTGCAAGGCGACTTTGGATTTTTTATATTTGGCGGAAAAGTGCTACCCGTCCTCAAGACAGCAATACCACCGACACTGCAACTCATCTT
>JBAXUC010000167.1:0-2884 GCA_037129855.1 Actinomycetota bacterium
ATCACTCACAGTGCCTCACACCACGGCCTGGTATTCGATTGCTGCAGACGTCGTCTCAACACTGAAACAGGTTCGCGTAAATGCCTGTGATTTGTCAATGTATGTGTCGGAACGTTTGTGGGCTACATCAGATGATGGCACTCGAGTACCCGTTGACATCGTGCGTCATCGTGACACTCCTCTCAATGACACAGCACCAGCAATGGTGTACGTGTATGGCTCGTATGAAATATCGGTTGCACCGTGGTTCTCAGTTGCTCGACTGTCGTTACTTGACCGTGGCTGGATCTGGGCACTTGCACATCCTCGCGGTGGAGGCGAGATGGGCCGTGACTGGTATCTACGGGGCCGCTTACAGCACAAGCGCAATACGTTTACCGACACCATTGCAGTGGCGACACATTTGGCAGACAGTCACATTAGTGACGGCACGAAGATGGTGATCCGTGGTGCAAGTGCAGGTGGACTAGCAGTAGGTGCCTGCATCACGATTGCACCCACTCGATTTGCTGGTGCCATTGCTGAAGTGCCGTTTGTAGATGTGGTGAGCACGATGAGCGATCCATCGTTGCCGCTTACCATTACTGAGTGGGAAGAATGGGGTGACCCGCGTGCAGAACCAAGCGCCTCATACATTGCAGGCTATTCGCCGTATGACAACACTGTCGCTCGTGATTACCCACAGCTATATGTCACCGCAGGCTTGAACGACCCTCGTGTTAGCTATCACGAGCCAGCGAAGTGGGTAGCTCGCATGCGCCACGAATCACCGCAGACAATAGTGGTGTTCAAATGCGACATGGGGGCTGGACATGGCGGGCCTTCAGGTCGTTATGACCAATGGCGTGACGAAGCACAAACGTTGTCGTTCGCTATCGATTGCGTTCAATAATTGTTTAGCTGAACGCTGCAGCAGTAAACATCAACGCAATTAACACAAGATTGCGCAATACATCTCGCCATGATGGCGGACGATTCACGTTGGCCCCAAAGCACGCACACGGAACTTGAGACTTAGTTGTGACCTGTAGTGCTAAAAACGACGTGAACACAACTAACAACAATGTTGCGAGCCCAAGAACGGTGGCGGCGGGCTTCAATACCAACAATGCAGCACCAAGAACCAACTCCAGTGGCGGGAGCGCGACAGCCACGATTGGCCACAGATGTTGTCGGCGAGCGTTAGCACGCCATTGATTCCACGACATGACTTTGCCTGCTCCGGCAAGAGCCAATACTGCACCAACTAGAACGGCACAGGCACGCGCTGTGATTTCTCTACTATCCAACGTGCTTCACGCTTGAGACTTTGCCCCGAAAGAACACCATGGCATTCTCTACTTCTTCTGCATGATCAAGCGACGTGACACGACCAACAACACATGTATGGTCCCCCATCACTGTTTCCGTGTCGATCTCACAATCAATCCACGCAATAGAGCCTGGCAATACTGGACTGCCTCCGGCTGAAGGCAACCATTCAATACCGGCAAATTTGTCGTCGCCTTCTTTGGCAAAACGCCAGCACTCTTCTTCTTGGTGTGATCCGAGGACATTCACACAGAAGCGACCAGATTCACGGATAGCAGCCCAGGATTGTGAACGGACACCCGGAAAAAAACCGACAAGTGGTGGATCGAGCGATACGGATGCAAAGGAACCAATTGTGAGACCAAACGCTGTCCCCTGTGCGTTGAGTCCTGTAACCACGACTACAGAGGTCGGTACATGGCCAAGGACTGCACGAAAGTGAGCAGAGTCAAAAGATGCAGACATGACTTCAGATTAGACGCAACAGGTCACAAGTTGATTGTTGCGCCTTCACGGGCCACAAAAACTTCAACATCTGAAGAATCCGAACAGGCTTTCGTCGCGTCAAGTTCAGCATCTGTGCGCTCTGGATCATGGTGAAAGAGAGCCAATCGCTTTGCACGACATGACATCGCAACACCAACCGCGAATTCTGTGGTGCAGTGACCCCAATGAGCCTTAGTCACGAACTCGGCAGGTGTGTATTGGGCATCATGAATCAAGAGATCTGCACCCTCGGCCAATTCACGGACTCCGTCAGCGATGGAGAAAGATCCGTCAAGCGGTTGCTGATGATCAGAGATATAGGCAATGGATAATCCGCCGAACTCAATGCGATATCCAACTGTTGGCCCGATGTGTGGAACCAAACGCGACTTGATGGAATAACCATCGATTGCGAAATCATTATCAGCAACATCATGGAACGAAAAACGTCCGTGCAAGCCCGCCATGTCAACGGGAAAAGTTGGTGGACGAACAATATTCTTCACCGATTCCATGAAACTGGTGCCATCTTCTTGAGCAGGTCCGAACATTTCGAGCCGTGCATCTGGCTGTAGCACCGGTGCAAAAAACGGCAGTCCTTGAATATGGTCCCAATGCAAATGCGTTACCAATGCCACTGCATTGACTGGTACGTCTTCTTCAACAAACTGTTTACCGAAATAACGAAGACCAGTTCCAAGGTCTAAAAGCAGCGGACGTTGTCCTTCAGCCTGTACCGAAACGCATGCAGTGTTGCCGCCGTATTTCACGGTGGCGGGCCCGTGACATGGTGTTGAACCGCGAACGCCGTGAAACGTGACGCGTAGTTGCTCTGACCCCATTTCTCTAACGCTACGCATGTTCGCTCTTGAAGTAAACATTTACTTAGAGTGACGCGTGTCGCACCACACCCGAGTACCGTTCGGATATGGCTCATGACATCACTACTCATACCGTCACCGCTAACGGCATCGACTTCACCTACCTCGAGTGTGGAACTGGCCCGTTAGCCCTATGTCTTCATGGTTTCCCCGACTCGGCACATAGTTGGCGTCACCTCATGCCCGAACTTGCTGCCGCTGGTTAC
>JBAXUC010000168.1:0-2864 GCA_037129855.1 Actinomycetota bacterium
TCGTCTGCGCGCCGCCGATCGCATTCCTGGCATCCTCTATGGCCATGGCATGACACCTGTCATCTTGTCGGTTGCTCGCCGCGACCTTCGCGTTGCATTGTCAGGTCCTGCTGGTCAGAACACCATTTTGAATTTGTCCGTTGACGGTTCGTCATACAACGCAGTTGTGAAAGAGATGCAGCGTCACCCAGTTCGCCGCAACGTCAGCCACATTGACTTCGTACAGATCAACCTCACAGAAGAAATCGTCATGCACGTTCCAGTTCACCTTTCAGGTGTTGCAAAAGCTGTAGTTGCTGCTGGCGGACTTGTTGACGCAGCAGTTGACTCCATTGAAGTTCGTACTACTCCTGCAAATGTGCCGAACGAAATCGTTATCGACGTCACAGATCTCACACCTGAATCCGTCATTCACTTGGCTGACATCAAGTTGCCTGCAGGCGTCGTTGCCGTTGGCGATCCAGACATGCTCATTGCAACAGTTCTGATGTCACGCGGTTCTACCGCTGATGCAGCTGCGGCAGCAGTCGCTGGCGATGCAGCAGCTGGTGAAGCAGCTGCCGAAACCAGCAACTAAGTCGCGACTCGCGGGTCGTTTCTTACTTTTACACCATGTTGCGCCGATCGGCTTCCCGACAAGGCGATATGGAACGCATACTGATTGTCGGTCTTGGCAATCCTGGCAAGAAATATGCACGCACTCGACACAATGTTGGTACTGATGCAATTGAAGTTCTTGCAAAGCGCCTTGGAGTCTCGCTCAAAGTAGGTCGCGACCGAGCACAAATTGCAGAAACCCGTATCAACGGCCATGCAGTTGTCCTTGCAATTCCCACCACGTACATGAATGACTCTGGTGAGGCCGTCGGTCCGCTGGCACGTCGTTACAAAATTGATAATCCTGCACACATCATCGTTGTCCACGACGAACTTGATCTCGAGCCAGGCATTCTTCGTCTCAAAGTTGGCGGTGGACTAGCCGGACACAACGGACTGAAATCAATTTCATCGCACCTTCACACCGATGACTACGTACGAGTGCGCATCGGAGTTGGTAAACCATCATCGAAAGATGTCGGAGTTGACCATGTGTTGTCATCTATTCCCGCAGCAGAACGTCGCATTCTTGACGTTGCTGTTGAGGTCGCTGTTGACTCAATTGAGAGCATCGTTTCAGGCGGAATTGCAGCTGCAATGCAGGACTTCAACGGACGGTGAGCACTTCTTCTCCCACATCGCATCCACTTGGTACCCTCGCGACACAGGTAGCGAACGAGCCAGGCATTGATGCAATTGCAGGCCAACGCGATGCAGTTCTTGCAGTCCCGGAAGTTGCACGAGCAACTGTTCTTGCAGCTCTCATCAACAACACAACCCGTCGCCCCATTGTCATTGCAACTCCAACCGGAACAATGGCGCAATCAATTGCAGAAGATCTCGCAGCATTTCTCGGCTCTGATGCAATTGAGTTTTTCCCATCGTGGGAAACACTCCCCTTCGAACGTGTTAGCCCAGCAGTTCTCACAATGGGCTCACGCATGCGAACCATGTGGCGAATGCGTCAGGGTAAGAATGCACCGTCTGTCATCGTTGCAGGCACACGGGCGTTATTGCAGAAACTTGCCCCAGGTTCCACAACGCTTGAACCAATTCACATTGCTGTTGGTAGCACCCTCAACATTGATGCACTCTGCGAACAGCTGGTGCATTGCGGATATCGCAGAGAAACCATCGTGGAACATCGCGGTGAGTTTGCTCGCCGAGGTGCCATTATTGATATTTTCCCAAGCACCGACGACGAACCAATCCGTGTTGACATGTGGGGAGACGATGTTGATCGACTCACTCACTTCACTGTGGCTGATCAGCGCAGCACAGATGACATCACGTCAGTTGAAATTTTCCCTGCACGAGAATTGCTGTATGTCGACGGAGTGCAAGATCGTGCACGTGAGCTGATTGCCGCAGAACCATGGGGCCGCGAGCAATGGGAACGTCTGTCAGAAGGGCAGATATTTGACGGCATGGAAAGTTGGCTTCCGTGGCTCACGGAGTCTGATGACTTACTGACAGATCACCTTGGCGATGACGCATTGGTCATCATGGTGGAACCACGACGAATGGGTGAACGTGCTCGTGACCTTCTGGCAGAAGAAGACGACCTCGCAAAAGCATTGGCCACCTCCTGGGCGCGCGACGAAAATGTGTCATTTCCGCGACTACATGTTGAAGCTGATCGCATTTTTTCCAGCAGCAATCGCACCCCCACCATCTCATTGATTCCCACAGCGGAATCAGTTGATGGTCCCGCGGTACCGGCGTCTGGCTGGGGACCAATTGTTCATGACCCCGCTTCGTTTGTTCGCCGTATCAACGAAATGCTCAGTGAAAAGTGGAGCATTGTCGTTACAGCAGAAACTCCTGAATCAATTCCACGGTTAGTTGACATGATGCGTGGTCACGGAATTGACTTCACAGCTACCAATGACGCAAAGAAGATCGCCACTCCAGGTGCATGGGTTACCCTTGCTCCACAATCACGCGGTGCATCTCTTCCGAATTCGCGTGTCGCAATTATTTGTGAGGCTGATCTCAGTGGTCGTCGGCGCACCCGTTCATCGCGACACACCCAAGCACGTTCATCTGGCACAGTTTTTGAGGACTTGCAGCCGGGTGGCTACGTGGTGCACGCGCATCATGGTGTCGGCAAGTACGAAGGCATGGTCAAGCGTTCCATTGGTGGCGTCGAACGCGACTACTTGCTCATTGCATACAAGGGTGGCGACAAGCTCTACGTTCCGACCGAACAAATCGGAGTCATTCGTCAATACGTCGGTGGTGAAGCACCCACGTTGCATCGCATG
>JBAXUC010000169.1:0-2856 GCA_037129855.1 Actinomycetota bacterium
AACACAACACCAACCGTTGCATACCGCGGTGCTGGTCGACCAGAAGCAACAGCTGCTATTGAACGCGCCATGGACATGTTTGCTTTAGAAATTGGCATGGACGCTGTTGAAGTGCGCCGCAAGAACCTCATTCCGAAGTTCATGACACCACACACGACAGTTGTTGGTCAGACATACGACGTTGGCGACTACGAAACTTCACTCAATAAGGTTCTCGAAGCTGCAGATTACAAAGGCTGGCGTGCAAAGCAGAAAGCAGCACGCGACAGTAGAGCCGCAAAGCAAATCGGCATCGGCGTCAGTGTCTATGTTGAGATCACCGGCGGCGTGGGCAATGGCGAATCAGCAAAAGTAGAAGTTCTCGACAATGGTCATGCGCTTATCTACACCGGAACATCGCCACACGGACAAGGCCATGCCACTTCGTGGGCAATGCTCGCAAACGAACAAACAGGTATCCCCATTGAGAACATCGAACTGGTGTGGGGCGACACTGACCTTGTACCAATCGGTACCGGAACCATGGGATCACGTTCATTGCAACAAGGTGGTAACGCTGTATTCGCAGTTGCTGCTGAACTTGTGAACAAAGCAAAATCGGTTGCTGCTCGTTTACTTGAAGCAAGCGAGGAAGACATTGTTCTCGACAAAGATTCCGCAAGTTTCCACGTTGCCGGTACTCCAGCAGTAGCAAAGACTTGGGCAGACCTTGCGATGGCCGAAAAGCAATCAGGTGGACTTGTTCATTCTGATGTCATCAATGTCTCTGGCGCTACGTTCCCATTCGGTGCACACGTTGCAGTTGTCGAAGTTGATGTCGAAACAGGCAAAGTCACCCACATTGCTCACACAGCATGTGACGATGCCGGAAAAGTATTGAACCCAATGTTGCTTGAAGGTCAAATTCATGGCGGCGTCGCTCAAGGTGTTGCTCAAGCACTGCTTGAAGAAGTGTGTTACGACCCAGACGGCAACCCCATCACGTCAAACCTTGCTGACTATGCATTCATCTCGGCTGCAGAACTCCCAAGCGTCACGGTTGTGCACATGGAGACACCAACTCCGATCAACTTGATTGGCGCAAAAGGAATCGGCGAATCCGGCACCATCGGATCTACTCCAGCAGTGCAGTCAGCAGTGATTGATGCCGTTTCACAATTCGGCGTCAAGCACATTGACATGCCAACCACCGCAGAAAAGGTGTGGGCTGCAATTCAGTCCGCACGATAACCAACTACTTCTTACTCAGAACTACACACAAAGGAAGCCATCATGAAGGTCACCATTACCGTCAACGGAACCACACACGAAAGTGATGTTGAACCACGCACCCTGCTCGTTCAGTACGTGCGCGAATCACTCGGCCTCACTGGCACAAACATCGGTTGTGATACATCAAGCTGTGGTGCATGTTCATTGCACCTCAACGGCGAATCAGTAAAGAGCTGCACCGTTCTTGCAGTTCAAGCTGATGGTGGATCAGTCACAACAATCGAAGGACTCGCCAAAGATGGCGTCATGCACCCAATGCAGCAAGCATTCATGGAGAACCATGGTTTGCAGTGCGGTTATTGCACGCCTGGCATGGTCATGGCAGCAATTAGCCTTCTGGATGAGAACCCGTCTCCAACTGAAGAGCAAGTTCGTATTGGTCTTGAAGGCAACCTGTGTCGCTGCACCGGTTATCACAACATCGTCAAGTCGGTGCTCGCATGCGCCAACAACAAGTAAGTCGGAGACACACATGATTCCTGCACCATTCGATTACAAGCGCGCATCTTCTGCCGCTGAAGCAATCTCACTTGTTAGTGAATACGGCGAAGACGCCAAGTTCCTTGCTGGTGGCCACAGTTTGTTGCCGCTGATGAAGTTGCGCCTTGCTCAACCAGCAGTGCTTATTGACATTGCTCGTATTAAAGACTTGTCATACATCCGTGATGCGGGTAACCACATCGCAATTGGCGCAATGACACGCCACATGGACGTTGAGAAATCACCAATCCTTGCCGAGCATGCTCCTCTGCTGTCATTTGCAGCAAGCCATGTCGGTGACCCGCAGGTACGCCATCGCGGCACCATCGGTGGTTCTATTGCTCACGCAGACTCAGCATCTGACTTGCCTGCAACAACGCTGGCGCTTGGTGCAACGTATGTTGTGCAAGGTCCGAATGGCACACGTGAAATCGCAGCAGCTGATTTCTATGTTGGTTTCCTTGAATCAGCACTTGCTCCCGACGAAATGCTCACAGAAATTCGCGTTCCGAAAATGAATGGCGCAACATGGGGCTTTCAGAAGTTCAACCGTCGTGCTCAAGACTGGGCAATCGTCGGAGTCGCAGCATGGAAGCGCGGCACAGAGTCCGGTGTTGGCCTTGTCAACATGGGATCAGTTCCCGTATTGGCAACAAGCGTCGCTAAAGCAATTGCAGGCGGCGCAAGCATCGGTGATGCAGCAAAACTTGCTGGCGCTGAAGCAGAGCCGCAATCAGACCTCAATGCAAGTGCGCAATATCGCGTTCACCTCGCAGAGGTCTTGGTGCGCAGGGCACTTGAGTCAACCAGCAAATAGAAGCTGCATATGAAAGCAGCCGAGAATTACCTCGGCATGCTTCGTCCATATTTTCTGCTCACATATGTCGCAGTGTTTTTCTGGAGCCTTGTTGTACATGGCATTCCCGTTGATCGATTAGCCGTCCTTCTCTGGATGTTTGGCGCATTCGGATGTGCCTCTCTTGGTCACACTCGCGAACAAGTCATTCAAATGCTGCGCGACTGGGCACTGCTCGTCGTTATCTACATAATCTACGACTACAGCCGCGGCACAGCAGACCAGTGGGGTATCAGCGTCAACTACAC
>JBAXUC010000017.1:0-20632 GCA_037129855.1 Actinomycetota bacterium
TCTTTGGTGTCTCGCTCATAGGGCGGTCCTTTCCGGTAGCGACTGGCAACTCTGGAAGGTCGAGGCGCCTCGTCGGGTCTCTCACTCATGAATGTACTGCATGGGTGTGACACGGTTTTCACCTGGGTACGTGAAGTAACTGGCTACACGCCGCAGTTCTGCATAAGGAACGTATTGAAGCGCGATGATGCTTCGGTGATGGCAGGGTCTGATCCGATTTTTGTCAGAGCGTCACGTACTGTTGGCTTCTTAGCGATGGCAAGTAAGTCGTATTTGTTTGCTTTGAAGATGTTGTTCATTGCAACGACGCCGTTAGCCATCATAGTTGTGTCTTTCTTCACTGAACTCGGAGCGAGTACTTGCAATTTCAACGACAAGTCAGTGATCTTTGCCCATGCTTCTGCCATTTGAGTTGGATCAGTAATTGCTGTGGGGTTTTCACCGTGTGGACCAGACACGGCTGCATTCAACTTCGACGAAGCAGCACAAAACTTTGCGTATGCGGGATTGATTTTTCCAGTTGTCGAAGGGCCACCAACCGACGACGAAGTGGAAGCGTTACTTGAGCCGCCACATGCGGCAATAAGACAAAGGGAAGCGATGATGATTCCCGTAGAACGGGAACGACTCACTTCATTCCTAAGAATTTGCCCAACTTGTTGCGGCGACCTGTACGGGAGAGGGGGATTCCCGTTGCACGCGAAACCTTGCGCTTTGCGGCGGTGACGCCAAGGGCTCGTTTCCACGAGAAGGTAAGGCCAGGACCGAGTTTCATGATTCTGACCGTACCAGTGGGGCACGCCAAGATGTTGGGCATCGTTGTTGTCGGGGGTGCACCCCGCTAGGGTGAAGGTCGCTCGGGTGTCCGAGTTCTCCCCGCCCAAGTCTTTGGGGGGTCGAGATGGAGTAGCTCCTTCAATCCTTTGTAGGTGCGCCCAAACCCCTAGATCCAACCGTGGAACGGTTGAACGAAAGCAGGAAATCATGGCTGCAGAAGCTCTTGAGAAATCCGCCCTTGAATCCAAGGACAAAGATCAGTTGATGGCAATCGCCGGTGCCCTCGGCGTTAGAGCCGCTGCCCGCGACTCAAAAGCCACATTGGTCGACAAGATTCTGGAAAAAACTGGCGCCAATGACGCACCAGCAGCGCCAGCACCTCGTGGCCGCACGCCACGAAATGAAGAGCCAGCAGATGAGACTGAGTCAGATGACGAACGCCCAGCACGCGAACCACGTGGCTCACGCAATGATCGCGGAGATCGCGCGCCTCGTGGTGAGAAATCATCAAACGAGTCGGCAGAACCAGTTGTGTATGTCGGTGCCGATGGCGAGCCATTAGCCGAATGGGAAATTGAATTAGCGCAGCACGAAGGCCGTACCGGAGAACTAAAGCAGCAAGGTGCCGGACAAGGTCGCGGCCCACGCAATGATCGCGGAGATCGTGGAGATCGACCTGAACGCGGACCACGTCAGCAAAATCAGAATCAAGGTCAGCGCCAGCAAGGCCAAGGCAATCGTCAACAGAATCCGAATCAAGGACCTCGTCAACAAGGCGAAGGCGATTGGGATGCTCGAGGTGGACGTAATAGTCGCCGTCGTCGTGGTCGCAATGGTCGCGATGAAGGCCCACAGGGCGAAGATCGTTTTGAATCGCGTGATGACGTCAGCAATGAACCAGTCAGTACTGAGCCAGTAAAAGTAGAGGGTTACCTTGACTTGCGCGATGAGGGCTACGGCTTCTTGCGCATTGGCGGATACATGCCAACTCCTGAAGATGCGTACATTCCCGTGAAACTCACGCGCCAATTTGGTTTGCGTAAGGGTGATCATGTTTCTGGTTTGTCACGTCCTGCTGGTCGCAATGAAAAAAACCCAGCAATGCTGGAGATTTACACCATCAATGGTCAGGATCCCGAGAAGGCACGTCACCGTCCTCGCTTCGAAGATCTCACTGCGTTGTTCCCTGATTCGAAGTTGCGTATGGAAGATCCAAGTGATCCGACAAACATGACTGCTCGCATCATTGACCTCATCGCTCCTATTGGTAAAGGTCAGCGCGGAATCATCGTGTCGCCACCAAAGGCCGGCAAGACCACAGTGATGAAGACCATTGCTGCGTCAATTGAGAAGAACAACCCTGAAGTAAAACTCATTGTGTTGCTCATTGACGAGCGTCCAGAAGAAGTAACTGACATGCGTCGCACCGTGAAGGGCGAAGTTGTTGCATCAACATTCGACCGTCCAAGTGATGAGCACACGCACATTGCCGAAATGGTGAGTGAAAAAGCAAAGCGCATGGTCGAAATGGGTGAAGACGTTGTCATCATCCTCGACGGAATTACCCGTTTGTCACGCGCGTATAACTTGGCAGCGCCCGCAACTGGTCGTGTCATGTCCGGTGGTATCGACGCTGGTGCGTTGTACCCACCGAAGAAGTTCTTCGGAGCTGCACGAAACGTTGAAGAGGGTGGCTCGCTCACCATTCTTGCAACAGCTCTGGTTGATACAAACAGCCGCATGGACGAGGCAATTTTCGAAGAATTCAAGGGAACCGGAAACATGGAATTGCGTCTTGACCGCCGCATTGCAGAGCGCCGCGTTTTCCCTGCAATCGACGTTGATGCCTCAAGCACCCGTCACGAAGAACTGCTGTTCGAGCGCAAGCAACTCCAGTTGGTCTGGAAACTGCGTCGAGTGCTCAGTGGCCTTGCCCAGGACGGGAACCCCGCTCCAGGCTTGGAAATGCTGATGGACCGCCTGAAGACCTTCGGTACCAACGACGAGTTCCTGGCCGAAATCGCTAAGACGCCCGGCGCCTAGTCCCGATACACTTCAGAGTCCGTTTCAAAGAGATGACAGAGATATGAAAACCGAAACACATCCTGAATACGCAGAGATCAGCGTCAAGTGCTCATGTGGCAACACTTTCACCACACGCAGCATTCGCAAGGTTCCCATCGTTCTTGAACTATGCAACGAGTGCCACCCATTCTTCACCGGTAAGCAAAAGCTTGTCGACACTGGTGGACGCGTCGAGCGCTTCAACAAGCGTTATGGTGAGCGCGCCAACGCACCTGCACGCCCAGAGTGATTTTTTGTGACGCGTGCGTCACAAACCTCCATCTGTATTAGTTATGACTGATGTGAACACCGCCGATCTTGATCGACGTTCTCGATTACTTTCTATTAAGTTGCGCTCGCTTGTCCGTGAGCATCTTGCTCTGACGTCTGATCTTGAAGGCACTAATGAATCGTTTGCTCTCGGAGCAAGTTTTCTTACGGTCGATGCGGTGTGGGTTCTGATTGACGGCGATGCATCTCGTTCATTGGGTCCGGTTTTGGCGCGGACATCTCAATTCGAACGTCATGTGAATCTTTTAGTGGAAAACAACTCGGGCCTTCTAGCGCGACGCGCTTCATTGTTTGACGTTGATATTTCGGTTTGGCATGTTGATGACCACACCATTACGCGAGCGATTGCTGAACCACACATCGTGTCAGCGTCTGCGACTGATGCCCATCTGTCGTTTGTCGACGTCATCGAATCATCTGGTGCTGATGCATTGGTTGAACACGGTGTTGTTGTGGGAGAAGTACGTGGCCTAGAAATGTGTCGCGTGGTTGATGATGTCACTACAGGTGACGTTCGTTTGGAAGTTGGCATGGGCCGACACGACAGAGAAGCATTCACCATGATTCATGGCGAACTGCCAACTGCCCAAGCAATGCGTCAAGTGATTGATGCAGTACTGCCACATCGCACTGAAGGCGCAGACTCGCATCCGTTTAATCAGTTTGGTGTTGAACGCCTTTCCCGATGGAAGGCAATCAAAGATTCCTCGTCTATTGGTTTTTCTACTCTTGCTCCGGCTGACCCGCCAGTACTGCGCACGAACGT
Source organism: Actinomycetota bacterium (assembly GCA_037129855.1). Taxonomy (GTDB): domain Bacteria; phylum Actinomycetota; class Acidimicrobiia; order Acidimicrobiales; family Ilumatobacteraceae; genus UBA2093. Next base: position 3,899 of record JBAXUC010000017.1, read on the forward strand.
GAAAGATTCTGTGCCGTGTGTTGCAATTGGCCTCACAGGTGCGAAGCGTTTATCAACTGCAGTGTTTGTGCATGGCGTCGATCTTGACTGCGTGAGTTTTGCGGTTGATGCGGCATCACGGCTTGGCACGCAAGACGTCACCATTGTGGTACGCCGTCGTGATGTGATTGCATCAATCGAGCGCTTGGCAAATATGGCATCAATTCACGTGCGTCTTGCGTATTTGTCCTGAGAAATTTTGGTTGAGATGCAGCATTTCATGAAGAATTTCATTCCAAAATCTCGTCTCGTATTCGTACTTGCTCTGGTCGTGCTATCCGCATGCAGCAAGTCCTCTGTGTCACAGAGCGATGATTCTGCTGGGGCAACTGGAACCACAACGACAACTGTTCCTATTTCAACCACTGTTCCATGGGTGAAAGGTGCGCCAGAAGCTGCATGGGCAGCGTGGTTAACAACATTTGCGGTTGTCGACGCTTCAGAAATTTCTGAAAGCGAGTGTGGAGTTTTTGCCGTGCTGGTAACTGAGGAGAGCCTTACTTTTTATTCGTGGGATGGCGTGCAGTGGTCAGACAATTCCGACGTCTTGGGCGGTGGTCGCGGCAAATATCCGTTGAAGGTGTACAGCTCTGACTACACGAATGATGGAGTGATTGATTATTTCGTCACGTATCGAACAAGGAAAAACAGCGGGCCGACTTTCGGGGGATTTTTCACCATTCCATGGAGCGGTGACTTGCGATGCGTATGGGGTTGGGTTGATATCGACAACGGCCGCGATATTTCAAAGGTGATTGATTCTCCAGAAGTCGACCAGCGAAAAGGCCGGGTGTACGCCGCTGGCTATGTGAATCGCCGTTACAGCAGTCGTAGACAGTTGAAATATTCTCCTTCAGCCAATTCTTTTGTGTTTGACGATGTGTTCCAGAAATAACGCTGCGCCAACCCTCTAACCTTGTGTTGCATGAACAGCCGCCTTGAATCCATTGAGCGGGACTACAACGAGCTTGAAGTAAGTCTTGGTAGCCCTGAGGTTCTCGGTGATCAAAATCGCCTGCGCGAAGCGTCGCGCAAGTACAAGCAACTCACACCGCTTGTGCAATGTATTCGTGATTTGTGGTCTGCCCGTGGCGATGCAGCGGCGGCTAAAGAACTCATGATTGAAACCACCGGAGATGAGCGCGAGTCTTTCCGCGTTGAAGCAACTGCAGCAGAAGCACGGGTTGAAGAACTTGAAGCGCAATTACAAGTGTTGTTGCTGCCACCAGACGAGAATGATGGCAAGCCTGTCATTATGGAAATTCGTGGCGCTGAGGGTGGCGAAGAAGCCAACTTGTTTGCGCGTGACCTGATGGAGATGTACACCGCGTACGCATCAAAGCGGGGCTGGTCTGTTGAGACCATGCAGATTGATAACTCTGAAATGGGTGGCATCAATCAAGCGACCCTCATGTTCAAAGGTGAAGATGCATGGAGTCATTTGAAATTCGAAGGTGGGCCACATCGCGTGCAACGTGTGCCTGCAACAGAAGCGCAAGGCCGTATTCATACATCGTCAGCCACCGTGGCAGTCATGGTGGAAGCCGAAGAACTTGACTTGGAAATTAACGATAACGATCTCAATATTGATGTGTATCGCGCATCGGGTGCCGGTGGACAGCACGTCAACACCACAGACTCTGCTGTGCGAATCACACACAAACCAACCGGACTAGTGGTGGCAATGCAAGATGAGCGCAGCCAGTTGCAGAATAAATTGCGCGCTATGACCGTGTTGCGGTCTCGTTTGTTGAAATTGCGCCAAGAGGAACAAGATGCCAAGGCTTCGGTGGAGCGCAGGGCGCAAATTGGTGGCGGCGGTAGAGGCGAAAAGATTCGCACGTACAACTACAAAGAAAACCGCATTACAGATCACCGCATTGGTTTTACGTTGTACCAATTGCAGGCTGCATTGGGCGGAGAGCTTGACCCAGTTATCGATGCGTTGTCAGCAGACCTGCGGGCACGCCAATTAGCAAACAATGACTAATTCAGACGCTCATGTCACGTGGCGTGAGATGGTGAAGCGCACTGAAGGCGAAGTAGGTGAGCGGACCGTTGCGCAGTGGCTATGTGAGCACGCAAGTGGATGTGATGCTAATGAATTTTCTGACATTCTTGATGAATTAGTAAGTGAACGATCTGCTCAGCATCTGCACAGCATGCTGACTCGGTATGCAAAGGGAGAACCCTTGCAATATGTGATGGGGCGATGGGCGTTTCGTCGTCTTGACTTGCTCGTTGATTCGCGGGTGTTGATTCCGCGACCCGAGACAGAACTATTGGTGGAACATGTCACGCGTTATGCATTGCAAAAGATTCGCGACGTTGGCAGAGGCGTAACAATTGCAGACCTTGGCACAGGGTCAGGCGCAGTGGGGCTTTCACTGTTGCATGAATTGCCTTTCGAGTCCGCTGAAGTATGGATGACCGATGTATCAGAAGATGCACTTCATGTTGCTCGTGCAAATGCTGCCGGTGTCGGTCGTAATGCTGTGGGTGCACGATTTGGGCATGGCAGTTGGTACGAGGCGCTGCCAACTGAACTTCATGGTTCTCTTGATGCAATTGTCAGTAACCCTCCATACATCGCAACAGGTGACCCATTAGTGGGTGAGTCTGTTCTGAAGTGGGAACCTCACAGTGCTTTATTTGCAGGTAAAGACGGGCTGAATGATTTACGTCGTGTTGTCTCTGGCGCCACCGATTGGTTAGTACCTGGAGGCTTACTTGCAGTTGAAATGGGATTCACGCAAGCAAATGTGGTCTCGCAATTATTTGAATCAGCGGGCTTTACTAAAATATCTCTGCACAAAGATCTTGCAGGGCTTGACCGATTTGTGACTGGTATTTCGCCTCGTTAACAGAGATTTCGTTGTAAGAATTCCAACTGGTGCAAGAGAAGATTTTCCGCCACTACTTCTTGTGGAGTCATATGAGTAACTCCAGAGAGCGGCAACACCTCGTGCGGTTTTCCAGCAGCAAGTAGTTCAGATGACAATTGAAGGGTATGTGCCGCCACAACATTGTCGTCGGCTAACCCGTGGATGAGCAATAGTGGTTGGCGTAGGTGCTCGGCGTCATTAAACAACGACGTTGCCTCGTATGCGCTTGCATCGATTGACGGGTTGCCTAAGTAGCGCTCTGTGTAGTGAGTGTCATAGAGGCGCCAATCCGTGACAGGCGCACCAGCAACGCCTGCATGAAACAAATCACCACGCCGCAGAACAGCGAGCGCTGCGAGATAACCACCAAAGCTCCACCCGCGAATTCCTACACGAGAAGTATCAGCGCGTGGTTCAAGGTCATTTAGGTCTCGCAAGATTTCGACCTGATCATCAAGTACTGGTTGAGCAAGGTCGTTCATGACGCCTCGTTCCCATGCGCTGCCTTTGCCTGGGGTTCCGGTGTTATCAACGATGACAACAACAAAGCCTTGGTCGGCGAACCATTGAGATGAGTTGTAGGCCGCGCGTGATGCAACAACACGTTGCGCATGTGGACCACCATACGGATCAAACAGCACGGGCAATTTTGTAGAGAGCCCATCGCGTGGCAGAAGAATTGCAACAGGAATGCCGCGAGGACCTACAGACATGATGCGCACATTTGGTTGCACGAGTGAGGTTTCGGCTAGCGAGGCAATGTTGTGAGTCGCAGTTGGGGTATGAACAGTGAATTGAGCGCGCTCGGTGTCGAGTGTAGAAATACGTGAGACGTAACAACTAAGTGATCCGGTGATTGAGACGGTTCCGTTTGAGTGAGTGATTTGTTGAAGTTCGCTCTTGCTGAATGCCCAGGCATCTGTTGCCCATGGCGTGCTGATGTCGTTTGCAATAAACACAATGCTGTTTGCAGTCGATACCACGCTGCGGACTTGCATTGTGGTGGGCGTTACGGCCACGCCATTGACAAGAAGGCGGCGCGCACCGTCGCGATCTGCGCAGGTGACGAGAGCGCCGTCGTGCTGTAAAGCGGGAACGCCAGAAACCAATTCAACCCATGCACCATCTGTGTCAGTGAAAACAATTGTGGCTTTTCCAGTGCTGGCATCAATGGAGTGAATATCGATCTGTTTCTGGTCGCGAGTTTGTGTTTGCGCAATCAGCCCTGCACTGTTCCACGAGACAGAGTTGAGGTATTCCCAATTTCCTGAAAGTTCAACGGGAGTTGCAGTAGCTGTTGCGACAGAAATGATGTGCAGCGACACAGACGCATTTGGTGTTCCCGCTGCGGGGTACCGGTGTTCTGTTGCTGGCAATTCAGGATGGGCGGGATCTGCAATGTGCCAGACATTGATAGAGGTGACATCAACTCGACATGCAGCAATCGATTGCGAATCTGGTGACCACCAGTAACCACGGAATCGGCCCATCTCTTCTGCAGCAATGAACTCTGCATTTCCCCATGACACCGCGTTGTTCGACTCTGAGGCAATGACACGTTCATCACCCGTGAGTGATGCGACGCACAGTGATGCGCCGCGGAGATATGAGATGGTGTTGCCATCGGGGGAAAGCCGCACATCAAAAATGCCGGACTCGATGGGTGGCATCGTTGCGTCGCCACTAATGAGGTCAATAAGCACAACGCTTCCGCCCAAAACAGTGACGGCGCGGGTGATGTCACGATTGCATGCATAACTAGTGATGCCGCTAGCGCCTTCACGCGCACGTTCACGTTGCCGCAATTCAGCCGCAGTTAACTCGGATAAGTCTGTATTCAGTGTGCGCGGATCAAGAAGTTCATGTTCGACACCCGTGGCGGTGTCAAGACTCCACAAAGTGTTCACTGCATCAGACCCAGAGTGCGAACGAATGAAGATGACGCGCGAGCCATCTGGTGACATGGTGAAACTGCGTGGTTCGCCGAGCGAGAGTCGTTGAGTTCGTGCGTATTGGCGGGGGAAGGAATCGCTCACGCGAGCAGAGTACCTGAATCATCGGCACGAACCGTGCGGCCGACCCATTCATTGGTGCACATATCGCGACCAATGCCAACGTCTGTGGTGTCGGCCCAGGCACGTCGACCATCGGCGAGTATGCATGACGCAATAGAACGCTCGGGGTTGCCCTCACGGTCGTGCATGACTGAGTATCCCTCGATAGTCATTTCGCCAGCTGCATCAGCAGGTGACGCGAGCGACCTGCGTGGCAATGCGTCGATCTGGTCTTGCGGATAGTCGTACGCGAAACCGTTCTTTGGCGGAGTTGTTGCATACACACCGAATGCATGTTTTGTGGTGTATCCGCCGTTCGCCCACACAAGTCCGGTGGAACCAACTCCACTGCGCAATTCGTTTGCAACTGTTGCAATGGCGTGCATGACGTAGTTGTTCCATGGCCCACCACCAAATTGCAGTCCACCTGTGCGCGTGAGTTGGCCGTTGATGTCAAGACCAAGTGATTTTGCACCGAGCTGAACAGCAGAGGGAAAGCATGAGTACAAATCAATGAGGTCGATGTCATTGATTGTGAGTCCTGCCAGTTCCAGCACGCGACGTCCAGCCAATTCGACTGCGGGAGTGTCATAGAAGTGATTGCGATGAGAGATAAACGCGTGTTCATGAGCATCACTTCCAGATTGCGGGAAAATCCAACGATCACGAGGAACACCAAGCGCCGTTGCTTTTTCCGCTGAACACAAAATAAGTGCAGCCGACATGTCAACGTCATTATTTGAGTTCATCAACTTTGGATACGGGAAACCAATCATCCGGTTCGTGTCAGAAGCCGAGCGAATCTCTTCTGCGGTGTACTGCTTCTTTGACCATGCGTACGGATTCGTTGCGGCAACTGCGCTGAAGCGGGCATACAGCTCGCTGATATGCACTTGATGATCAGCAATTGATCTGCCTGCTTGTGCACGAAGCGCAGTTTCGAACAATGGGTAGATCTGAATTGGCATCATGATCTTGCGGGCAAGCTCTTCTGGCATGTTCATGGTGAGATCTTCAGAGACAGGAACAGGCGCAATGTCGGTCGTGCGCCAATCTGGCGTGAGGCCTGCTTTGTTGTAACGAGCACGTGTGCGAGTTGTTTCGCCGCCGGTCAAGATGACGAGATCAAGTTCGCCAGCAAGAATTTGTCGCGAAGCTGCATTCACCAAAGTTTGAGGCGTATTGCCACCCATGGCGGACAAGCCCAGTTCACGCGGAGTGAGGCCTAGATCTTCAGCGATGAATTGAGCAGGGTTGCCGTATTTCCATGACAAAAGGCTGACAACACGAATGGCATCGGGGTTTGGCACAGATGACAGTCCTGCATCTGAAGCAGCAAGGGTGATGGCTTCGACCATGAGGGCCACAGGGTCGCGAGCATCGTCAAGACCCTCTGCACGCTGCAGTACTTGGCCAGTACCGATAAGAACGGGGGTGCGTGGGTCAATTGTCATGCCATAACGCTAGGGCGTCGACATAACACCTCTACTACTGTGAATGAGATGTCCCGTATTGCAATTGGTGCCGACCACGCTGGCTACACCCTGAAACAGCACCTCATTGATGTGCTCACGAATCAAGGCCACGATGTCATCGACCTCGGGACCCATTCCACCGAGAGCTGTGATTACCCACCCATTTGCGCTTCTGTGGGTCGCCACGTTCGTGATGGCAAAGCTGATCTTGGCATAGTTCTTGGTGGCAGTGGTCAAGGCGAACAACTTGCCGCAAACAAAGTTCGCGGAGTTCGCGCAGCATTGTGCAACGACTTGTACACGGCTCGCATGGCGCGGTCACATAACAACGCAAACGTGTTATCAATGGGCGCTCGAGTTGTCGGTGAAGGCCTTGCCGAAGAAATCCTTTCAACATTTTTATTAACCTCCTTCGAGGCTGGCCGTCACGAACGTCGCGTAGCGATGTTGGCCGAAATCGAGCAACAAGAATCGAGCAAGTAGTGCCTTTTCCATCCGACACAAACCCTGACAATGCGGTGTTTGACCTTCTTGAAACAGAACGTATTCGTCAGACCACCGGATTACAGTTAATTGCCAGTGAGAACTTCACGTCGCCTGCAGTGATGCACGCAACTGGTTCAATTCTGACGAACAAATACAGTGAGGGATACCCCGGTAAGCGTTACTACGGCGGCAACGTCAATGTTGATGAAATCGAAGCGTTAGCAATTTCGCGTGTGAAGCAGTTGTTTGGCGCGGAGCACGCCAATGTGCAGCCACATTCTGGCGCGAGCGCAAATATGGCTGTGTATCTGGGTCTTTTGAATCCTGGCGACACCGTGCTTGGTCTCAGCCTTGACCACGGCGGCCACCTCACGCACGGATCACCAGTCAATGCGAGCGGCATTTTGTACAACTTCAAGTCGTACGGAGTGACGTCTGGTGAAGAGCGAATTGACTTTGAACAAATGCGCGATCTTGCTCTTGAACATCGTCCGAAAATGATTGTTGCCGGAACAACTAGTTATCCACGTCGACTTGACCCAGAACCATTCAAAGCAATCGCCGATGAAGTTGGTGCGCTGCTTATGTTCGACATTGCTCACTTGGCTGGTCTTGTAGCCGGTGGTGCACACCCGAACCCCGTGCCATTTGCTGATGTTGTCACGTTCACAACGCACAAAACATTGCGTGGCCCGCGTGGTGGTTGCATTCTGTCCAAGGCAGTTCACGCGCAGGCAATTGACAAGGCAGTGTTCCCAGGAAGCCAAGGTGGCCCACTTGAACATGCTGTTGCGGCAAAGGCTGTTGCCTTCCGTGAAGCACTTGACCCATCATTCTCTGTCTATGCACACCAAATTGTGAAGAATGCTTCTGCATTGGCTGCTGCTCTTACCAAAGAAGGTTTCCGACTGGTCAGTGGTGGCACAGATACGCACTTAATGGTTGTAGACCTTCGTCCGTTCGATGCTGACTGCACCGGAAAAGTTGCACAGTTGGTACTTGATGAAGCAGGTATCACGTTGAACAAGAACACTGTTCCTGATGATCCACGAAGCCCATTCGTAACTTCTGGTGTACGCATCGGAACACCTTCTGTGACAACGCAGGGAATGACCGAAGCCGAAATGCCAGTGATTGCCTCATTGATTGCAGAAGCTCTTCGTCATCGTGATGATGCAGCGGCGGTTGCTGTAGTGAAATCAAAAGTTGCCGCACTGTGTGCCAAATTCCCTGTTTATCCCCACAAATTGTGACGGAAACAATCCAGGTGGAACAGTCATCTAGGCTCGACATTTAATGGGTGACACAAACGGATATCTCATCGTCGGACTGTGTGCGATGTTTGTCACTCTGGTTACGACGCCAGTTGTCAGGTGGTTTGCACGTGAACACAATTGGTTAGCACTGCCAGATGAACGAAAAGTGCACACTGTGCCTACTCCCAATGTGGGCGGTATTGCACTGTTCGCCGGAGTTGTTGCCGCGTTAGGACTCGCGTGGAAAATGGATCGATTCTCGCCGTTGTTCCAAGGAAACAGCGAACCAACAGGTGTGTTGCTTGGTGCGTTGGTCGTTCTCGTAATCGGCGCTCGAGATGATGTGAAAGAAGTGTCAGCCCCTGCTCGCGTTATTGCAATCGTTGGTGCCGGCATGATGCTTGTGTGGTTTGGCGTCACGATGTTTTATTTTCGTGTTCCGTTCTTGGGAGTCATTCAATTAGGAAATGATTGGGTTCCTATTGTCACCGTTGTGTGGTTGCTCGGAATGGTGCAAGCAATCAACCTTATTGATGGACTTGATGGATTGGCAGCAGGCATCGTTGCCATTGGTTCCACGGCATTTTTTATTTACTCACGGCATCTCTCGGGCCTTGGTTTACTATCCGAACCAAACATCGGGCCTTTGATTGCAATCATCACTGTCGGTGTATGTATTGGTTTTCTTCCGTACAACTTCAATGGTGCAAGTATTTTTATGGGTGACGGTGGCGCATATTTGCTTGGGCTCTTAGTGGCCGTATCAACGAGCGTTGTCGGTGGGCGAGCAGACCCCACCACACAAGCGTTTAGTGGTCAGACATATTTCTTCTTGGCACCACTTCTTATTCCCCTCATCATCTTGGGAGTTCCAATCTTCGATGTGGCGTTTGCCATCGTGCGCCGCGTGAGTAAACGTCAAGGGTTCGCAGAAGCCGACAAGGGGCACTTGCATCATCGTCTGATCAATCTCGGACACGGCCCACGTCGCGCCGTGGCCATTTTGTGGTTGTGGACTGCGCTGTTGTCTGCATTGGTGTTGTATCCCGTCTTCAACAAGAGCGCCACGAACTTTGCGCCCTTCGGATTGGTTGCTTTGGTGCTGTTTTTGTACACCGTTCTGCACCCCGACCTCAACCGCACACCAGAGAACGAATAATCAGGTCCCGGGTTCCTCGGTTTGACGATTTCTTTGAGACAGCCCTAGATTGAGAAGTTCTTCGGGCATATCGATCGGCTCGTGATTGGTGAAAATAGTGAAAAAGCGTCCGGCCCCCGTCATGACCTCGTCGTCTAACGAAGGTTCTGGGCATGGCGTTGAGTTGGCGCTCTTGGTCTTTGTGTATTTACTGATCGGAATCGGGCTAGATGCGTGGCTTAACACTCAGCCGATTTTCACAATCACACTCGTGTTGTTCGCGGTTATTGGACAATTTGTGAAGACCTATTACGTCTATAACGCCCGAATGAAACAGCTAGAAGAAGAGCGTGTTGAGGCAACACGTGCACGGCCAGAACAATGAGCGACGAGATCAAGCCTGTGGATAACGCCCCCGAATTTGCCGTATCACGCGACATGGTTCGTCGCGGCATCATGGTTGCACCATTTTTATTATTAGTCTCCGGTGTGATTTGGGGCACAGAAGGCGTGTCGGGCTCTGCGTATGGCTTAGCAATAGTGCTCGTCAATTTTATTCTTGCAGCGGGAATCATCACGATTACTGCGCCTAGGTCACTTGCGTTGCTTATGGGTTCGGTGATGGTGGGATATGTCGTTCGACTTGGGTTGATGTTCATTGCTGTGTTGCCGGTTCGCCACGCCGGTTGGATTTCGATTCCGTCGCTCTGTGCGACTATGCTGGTGACGCACCTTGGGCTCCTCGTATGGGAGTTGAGGCATGTTTCCATGTCTCTGGCCTATCCAGGCCTCAAGCCTAAAAAATCTTCTCCCTTTAAATTGAGGTAACTACAAGTGTTCGGATTGGACTTCCCACCTATTAACGAAGTGATTCGTTGGCGCGACGCGTTCGGTAATTTAAACAAGATCGGCATGATTGCGGTTCTTGCTTCTGGTATTGCAATTTTGATTTTTCTTCTTGCGAGTCGATACAACGCTAATGAAGCTCCAAAAGGTGTGCGAAACCTCGCTGAAATGCTTGTTGAGTTCATCGAAGAAAACATCGTTATGCAGACCATTGGCAAAGATGGTTTGGGTTGGACACCGTTCTTGTTGTCTCTTTTCATCTTCATCTATTTGTGCAACCTTCCTGGAATTATTCCGATCATGCAGATGCCAGCAACAGGTCGCATGGCGATTCCGTTGTTCTTGTCAGTCATTGTCTGGGTTGTCTACAACGCAGTCGGTATCAAGCACCAAGGCTTTATTGGTTACTTCAAGGGCATCATGTTTCCCCCAGGCGTACCCAAGCCAATTTATTTGCTGTTGACCCCAATCGAATTGGTTTCAACAATCATCGTGCGGCCGTTCTCGTTAGCAATTCGACTTTTTGCCAACATGCTTGCTGGCCACATGTTGCTAGTTACTTTCGCACTTCTTTCAGCAGCGATGTTCGAAGCTCAGACCAAAAAATTTCTCTTAGTTCCAATGGGTATCTTGCCAATGGGTATGTTGATCTTCCTCACAGTGTTTGAGGTTTTGGTCGGATTCTTGCAGGCTTATATCTTTACAATTCTGACAGCCGTCTATATCGGTGGTGCTCGCCACCCCGAGCACTAGACGACAGTCAGTTATTCAGACCTATTCACATCATTTATTAATTACAGACACAAGGAAAACACTCACATGGAAGCACTAGTACAAGTATCTCGGCTCGTATCCGAGTTAAACGCAGCAGACGCAAAGGCAGCCAACGCTGCTATCGGCGCCGGATTCGCTTATGGCCTTGCAGCCATCGGACCTGGTGTCGGCATCGGCTTCGTCGTTGGTAAGGCAATTGAGGCAATGGCTCGTCAGCCAGAGTCTGCAGGCATGGTGCGTACCACTATGTTCCTCGGAATTGCATTCACCGAAGCGCTCGCGCTGATCGGCTTCGTCGTTTTCATTCTTCTCGGACTCTAGAGCGGCCTAAGCAAAGTTCAGGAGCTGAAATGCCGACTGCGATAGTCACACAATTAAACGGGCGCATAGTCCACGTTCGACTGGTGTCCTCTGACTCCACCGATACCACCATGCCTGTCGAAGCACTTGAGGCGAACGCGCCAATGGCAGCCGTCGAAGGTGAAGCAATTACGGAAGACAAGGGCCCAAGCCCCATTGCACCAGAGGGCAAAGAGCTCATCTGGGGTGGAGGCTCGTTTGTCGTTCTTCTCGTTCTTATGCGTTTGGTGTTGTTCCCTAAAGTGAAAAAAGGCATTGAAACTCGTTACGGAAACATTCGTAACAATATCGATGGTGCAACAAATGTCAGAGCAGATGCTCGCGCAGACGTTGCAGCGTATGAAAGTGCATTAGTTGATGTTCGTGCCGAAGCTTCCCGCCGTGTTGACGAAGCTCGTCGTACGCTTGATGCCGAACGTCAAGTAGCCATTACAGCTGTTACCGCACGAATTGCTGCACGCAAAGCCGAAGTTGATGCGTCAAACGCAGCTGTTCGTGCCGCTGCGAGCGCGGATGTGTCAATAGCAATTGCATCAGTCGCTACAACCGCAACACAAATTGCTGTCGGTCGTGCCCCAGATGCTGCTGTGGTGTCACGTGCTGTTGAAGAGTCGCTGCAACTATCAGGAGGACAACGATGAGTTTGATTTCACTAATTGCCGAAGCAGACCCAACCCAAACACACAGTTGGATTCTGCCCGAAACTTCAGAAATCATTTACGGTGGTATTTCATCGACGATCGTGTTCTTGTTGCTTGTGAAATTTGCATTCCCGTTGGCCAAGAAGGCCCTTCAGGGACGTACTGAGAAGATCGCAAAAGAAATGAGCGATGCTGCCCAGATGCGCACAGATGCCGATACTGAAGCTGGCGATATTCGTCGTGCTGTTGGTGACATTGGCAACGAACGCACTCGCCTCATGGCTGAAGCTGATGTTCAATCAGAGGTTCTGCTTCGTGAAGGTCGTGGTCGCATCACAGTTGAAGTTGCTGAACTTGAAGCAAAAGCAGCTGCAGACCTTGTCGCAGCTGCTTCTCGAATTGGTGACGAATTACGCGGAGAAATTGCGCGTCTTTCTAGCACCACAATCGACAAAGTCGTTCGAGCAACCCTTGATGACAAAGCTCAGCAAGACTTAGTTGAAAGTTTTATTAATAGTGTGGGGGCATCACGATGAGTGACACTCGTATTGAGTCCTATGCAACAGCACTTGTGCAGATTGCGCAGGCAGAAGGCGTTCTCGACCGCATTAAAGATGACATGTATCGCGTTGCTCGCGCTGCAGAGTCAAGCGATCAATTACGTTCAGTATTAAATGATGAATTGATTCCTGCAGAGCGTCGCCAGACAATCGTTGAGTCATTGCTTGAAGGCAAGGGTCACCCATTGTCGTCACATTTGGTCGGACTTGTTATCGGATCAGGACGTGGTCGTGATTTAGCAGCAATTCTCGACATCGTGGCAGCACGTGGTGCATCAGCTTCTGGCATGAACCTTGCTGAAGTGCGCAGTGCAGTGGCATTGTCTGCAGATCAGCAGACGCGTCTAGCCGCTGCGTTATCTAAACGAACTGGGAAAACAGTCGACCTCAAGGTTGTTGTTGATCCGTCAGTTGTTGGTGGCATCGTTGCCACAGTTGGTGACATTGTCATCGACGGAACCGTCCGTACAAATCTCGACCAGCTGAAGAGCCGGTTGTAACGAATTTCGAAGAAGAGAAGTCAAGAGGAGAACATGGCAGAGTTAACACTTTCCGCCGGTGATATTGCAGCAGCGATATCCAAAGGTTTGCAGGGCTACACGCCTTCGCTTGAAGCACGCACCGTTGGTCGCGTCGCAGAAGTGGGCGATGGTATTGCACGCATCTCGGGCTTGCCCGACTGCAAAGTAAACGAATTGCTTGAATTCGAAGATGGCACCGTCGGTCTTGCTCTCAACCTTGAAGAAGTGTTGATCGGTTCAGTGGTATTGGGCGACTCAGACGCAATTGAAGAAGGACAGACAGTGAAAGCAACTGGCCGCATCCTTTCAGTTCCTGTCGGTGACGCAATGCTTGGTCGCGTTGTAAACGCACTGGGTACTCCAATTGACGGCAAGGGCGACATCGTTGGCGCAATCATGCGCCGCGTTGAAGTTCAGGCTCCCGGAATTATGGGACGTAAGCCAGTACACGAGCCATTGCAGACAGGTATCAAGTCAATTGATGCCATGACTCCAATTGGTCGCGGTCAGCGCGAGCTCATCATTGGTGACCGTAAGACCGGTAAGACCACCATTGCAATCGACACCATCATCAACCAGCGGGGACTTGGTGTGAAGTGCATCTACGTCGCAATTGGTCAGAAGGGTTCCACCATTGCTTCAACGGTAGAAACACTTCGCCAGTACGGCGCATTGGAATACACAGTCATTGTTGCTGCTCCAGCATCAGAGCCTGCACCGTTCAAGTATCTTGCTCCGTATTCAGGTTGCGCCATTGGCCAGCACTGGATGGAAAACGGTGAGCATGCGCTCATTGTTTACGATGACTTGTCAAAGCAAGCAGAGGCGTATCGCCAGATGTCATTGCTTCTTCGCCGGCCACCAGGCCGTGAGGCATACCCAGGAGACGTGTTCTATCTTCATAGTCGCCTTCTTGAGCGTGCTGCGAAACTGTCTGACGAAAACGGTGCTGGTTCATTGACTGCATTGCCAGTGATTGAAACCAAAGCTGGTGACGTATCTGCATACATTCCAACCAACGTGATTTCCATCACCGACGGCCAGGTGTACTTGCAAGACAACTTGTTCAAATCAGGTATCCGTCCTGCTGTTGACGTGGGTGTTTCCGTGTCACGCGTAGGTGGTGCTGCTCAGACAAAAGCAATGAAGAGCGTTTCAGGAACACTGAAGCTTGACCTTGCTCAGTTCCGTGAGCTTGAAGCTTTCGCAACATTCGGTTCTGAACTCGACGCAGTGTCAAAGGCACAGCTCGAGCGCGGTTACCGTCTCGTTGAATTGCTCAAGCAAGGCCTTAACTCACCAATGCCTGTTGAAGAACAAGTCGTGTCAATCTTTGCCGGAACAAAGGGGTATCTCGACTCCATTCCAGCAACTGATGTTGGCCGTTTTGAAATTGAATTGCTCGAGCACTGTCGTGCACGTCACGGTGCAATGCTTGCTGAGTTGCGTACGAATCCAAAAGCAGATGTTCCATCTGACTTGGGTGACATTGTGTTGGCATTTAAGAGCGGATTCAAAATTACGGCACCTAAGGGCGCTGCTGTTGACCCCACTGCCACCGATGCTGCGGCACTCGGTGACGCACAGAGCAACAAGACCCTCGCGACGGAGTGATCTAAGTGGCTGGTGGACAAGAACGAATTCTGCGCGGACGCATTAAGTCCGTACAGGCGACGAAAAAAATCACGCGCGCAATGGAGCTTATTGCTGCATCGCGCATCGTGAAGGCGCAGCAACGCGTCGTCGCAGCCGTTCCCTACAGCGACATGATTACTGAAGTTGTGCGTGATCTCTCGGCAGCCGGTTCTTCTAGTTCCATGCCACTTCTTGCTGGTCGTAGCGAAGTTAAAAATGTTTGTTACGTGGCACTTACCGCAGACCGTGGTCTGTGTGGTGGTTACAACACTGGTGTGATGCGGGCCACTGAAGGCGAAATCAAGAAAGATGCTCTAGAGGGTCGTTCTCACACTGTGATTGCAATTGGCCGTAAAGCCGATGGTTACTTTCGTTTTCGTGGTTACAACGTTGCAAAAAGTTTCACGGGTTTTACTGACAGCCCTAGCTACGCAAATGCAAAAGAAATTGGCGAGTTTGTAACTGAGCTTTATGCAAGCGGACAAGTAGACCGTGTTGAACTTGTCTACACACGCTTCATTTCATCCGGTACTCAAGAAGTCGTGCAGCGCCCTCTTGTTCCTCTTGAAGCAGAAACTGTTGCCGGCGGCGATGCAAAAAATGCAGCGGGTGCTGACTACGAATTCGAGCCATCTCCCGAAGCAATTCTTGAGACATTGTTGCCTCGCTATGTAGAGGCTCGTGTGTATGCAGCCATGTTGAATGCAGCAGCTTCCGAGCACGCATTCCGTCAACGCGCAATGAAATCAGCTACTGACAATGCTGAAGAACTTATTAACAACCTTTCCCGAATCATGAACCGAGCCCGTCAGGACTCGATCACGACTGAGATCATGGAAATCGTCGGCGGTGCCGAAGCCATGTCCTCGAAAAATTAGAAGAACGAACAAGTAGGAGCAATCCAGATGAGTATGACAGAAACAAAACAAGACGGACGGGTAGTAGCAATTGCTGGACCCGTTATCGACGTGGAATTCCCTCGTGGCTCGCTGCCCGAGTTGAACTCGGCAATCGAGTTTGAAATCACACACGAGGGCACGACAACAGTTGTTCTTGCCGAAGTTGCTCAGCAACTCGGAAACAGCCGTGTGCGCGCCGTGTGCCTCAAGCCAACTGACGGACTGAGCCGTAACACGCCAGTGCGCAACCTTGGTCACGGCATTCAAGTGCCAGTGGGTAACCGCACACTTGGTCACGTATGGAACGTATGGGGCGATGTGCTCGACGGCAACAACGATGACTTCAAAGACATTGAGCGTTGGGACATTCACCGTCCAGCTCCTGCATTCGACACACTTGAGCCATCAAAGCGCATGTTCGAAACCGGCATTAAGGTCATCGACCTTCTGACTCCATACCTTGCTGGTGGAAAAATTGGTTTGTTCGGTGGAGCAGGTGTTGGTAAGACCGTTCTTATTACCGAAATGATTAACCGTGTTGCTTCGAAGCACGGTGGTGTTTCTGTGTTCGCCGGAGTGGGCGAGCGCACACGTGAAGGTACTGACCTTCGAATGGAAATGGAAGAGTCGGGCGTGTTTGAAAAAGCAGCTTTAGTGTTCGGACAAATGGACGAACCACCTGGCGTGCGCCTCCGCGTTGCATTGTCAGCTCTCACCATGGCTGAGTACTTCCGTGACGTACAGAACCAGGACGTGTTGTTGTTCATCGACAACATCTTCCGTTTCGTACAGGCCGGTTCTGAAGTATCAACTCTTCTCGGACGTATGCCATCAGCAGTGGGCTACCAGCCAACACTTGCTGACGAAATGGGTCAACTCCAAGAGCGCATCACATCAACCCGCGGACGTTCAATTACGTCACTGCAGGCTGTGTACGTTCCTGCGGACGACTACACCGACCCAGCTCCGTTCACCACGTTCACCTTCCTCGATGCAACAACTGAGTTGTCTCGTCAGATCGCGTCACTTGGTATTTACCCAGCTGTGGACCCATTGGCTTCAACGTCAACAATTCTCACACCAGAAACTGTTGGTGACCGTCACTACGCAGTTGCTCGTCGCGTGCAGGAAATCTTGCAGCGCTACAAGGAACTTCAAGACATCA
>JBAXUC010000170.1:0-2854 GCA_037129855.1 Actinomycetota bacterium
CGAGCGATAGTGCTCATGGCTAATTTGCCAACTGAGCCTTCAGCGCCAGGTGGTTTGCCTAGTTCACGTGCTGCACGTGCACGATCTGCAGTCCACCCACTTACTTTTTGCATCGTGAGAATGCGCGCAACATCTTGACGCAACATTAGGTCGGTATTGAGTTCACGTTCGGTGAGTTGAGGAACGAGAAGATCAACACGACCGGCGCGTTGTGGATACCACTTATATGTCTCCATGTATTCGGTGTATTCGGTAAGCGCTTCTTGCACTGCCCGCCCACCGGTATTTACTTTTGGTCGCGACACAATATTGCCGAAACGTCGTTCGTGCGCAAGAGTTGCCAACGCGACAGTCCAGCCGGCATTCACATCACCCACCACAAAATCTTTTGGAAGGCGGGCATCTGTCATAAACACTTCGTTGAATGACGAATGATAATTCATTTGAGCAAGTGGACGCACTAACACCCCGTCCTGCTTCATTGGTAACACGAAATATGTGATGCCATGATGTTTTGAGACTGACGAATCTGTCCGTGCCAATAAGATGCCGTAATCAGCATGATGTGCACTGGTGTTCCATACCTTTTGACCGTTGATGATCCATTCATCTCCATCAAGCATTGCTTTAGTGGAAAGTCCTGCCAGATCGGAACCTGCACCCGGTTCACTAAACAGTTGGCACCATGAATACGCACCCGTCAGAGTGGGACGCAGGAACTGTGACTTCATGTCCGTAGAACCATGTTCGAGAATTGTGGGAGCGGCTAACGACATGCCAACCCCAGTAGGTAGACCAGGTGCGCCCACTGCGTTCAGGGCAAGTGACACGGTGCGTTCGCTCCATGCAGGAAGACCTTTGCCCATCCATTGCGTTGGCCAATGTGGAACAGCCCACCCCGAATCAACAAGTCGCTCGCGCCATTCGAGTAGTGACAGTTCCTGATTCCAATTCTCGGTTAGCCAAGCAGTGCATTCGTCGTGCACCGCTTCAGGACTAGGCACAGTTGACATGTTGTGACTTACAGCCCTGACGGATCAATTGCCATGCCAAAACGCAATTTGTTATTGGCATGTCCGAGATGCTGCAAAGAAAATGCAGCGCGAAATGCGTTGTATTGCCCTTGTGCTTCAAGTGTTTGATTCACGGATTCTTTGGCAAGTTTTAAAGCAAAGCCAGGCTTGGTTGCAATCTTTGCAGCCATCGCCATTGTGGCTTCATCAAGCTCAGCTGCTGGCACGACTCTGTTGATCATGCCTGCGTCCATTGCTTCCTGCGCAGTGAACGTGTCACCAGTGAATAGAAGTTCTTTTGCTTTACGAGCACCAAATTCCCACGGGTGGGCAAAGTACTCAACGCCATTAACACCGAAGGCAACGACGGGATCTGAAAAGGTGGCATCTTCTGCAGCGATGATGATGTCTGCAACCCACAACAACATGAGTCCGCCAGCGATTGTCATTCCCTGGGCGGCAGCAATGACTGGCTTAGGAATATTGCGCCAACGCCAACACATGTTGAAGTACACCTCTTCTTCATGGGCCATCATTCCTTCTTGGCCCTCACCGGTGAAGCCTGACTGAGGAAACACTTGAGGGAAATCAAGATGGTTTGAGCGATCGCGAAGGTCATGGCCGGCAGAGAAATGTTTTCCTTCTGCACGCAGCACGATGACTTTGACATTGGAATCGCGTGCCGCAGCGTCGTAACACGCATTAAGTTCATATGTCATCTGATTGTTCTGCGCGTTGCGCTTGCTGTCACGATTCAGCGAAATAACGGCGATGCCTTGATCGCCAGGTTGGTGAATACGGTACGAGACCGTTTCAAGGGAGTTGATGTCAACGTCCATGTGGTTGGGGAACAAGGACTCGAACCCTGAATAACAGTTCCAGAAACTGCTGTGTTGCCAATTACACCATTCCCCAGTGCGTGCACCAGTTTAGCGGTGACTCGCCGTGACCACCACTGTGGACTTAGCCCGTAATGTCAAACAAAGTGCCAAAACCAATGATTCGGCCAAGGGAAACACCAGCAATTTCACGAATCAGTTTCGATTTTTCAGATGACCCAGACAGGACTCCGTCAGGAGAAGCCGAACTGTGGGCTCGAAAACCCAATTCTTCCAACGACAGCTCCGCGCGCTGCACATGCCATGAACTACTAACGACAACCACTGAATGAACGTCTGCTTCGTTCAAGAGTGGGGCGAGATTCTCAATTGACTCCCATGTGGAATGCCCAACCGATTCAACAATGATGTTTGCAGCAGGCACTCCTCTATCTGTTAACCATCGACGCGATGTATCGCCTTCGGTGAATCGATCTCCCGCGCGTTTGCCACCGGTCACTGCAATTACGGGAGCTTGCTTCAACTTCCACAGATCAAGTGCGTGTTGTAATCTTGATGCAAGCAGCGGTGATGGCACGCCGTCATATTGCGCAGCACCCATGACAACAATTACGTCAACCGTTTTTGTGTACTGGTGTGTGCCAGCCCATGTCAGTGTCACAGCTGCGATTCCCACATATGAGGCGAGAGCTAAACAAACACCAATCGTGAGGACAATTGCAGAACGCACAAAAGCGCGCATCTCAGAAATTATCCCAGCCGTGCAATGCCGGCAGCAAGGCGACGAATAGTTTCCTCGCGACCAAGAATTTCAAGACTCTCAAACAAAGGAGGACCGACTGTTCGCCCAGTGATGGCTACGCGAATCGGCGCTTGTGTCTTGCCTAACTTCAGGCCATGCGCTTCTGTCCATGTTTCAAGGATGGCCTTCAAGCTGTCATGGTTCCACTCCACAGTTGACATTGCTGCAGCGAAATCTGTCAGTACTTCGCGAGCAAAATC
>JBAXUC010000171.1:0-2832 GCA_037129855.1 Actinomycetota bacterium
ACAATCCTCATTGGTGCAGCTCCTGAGCTCATTAACTTTTTCTTTTCAACTGGACTCAGCGTTAAATAATGGGCAGTGTTCTGTGCTTTGTTTCAATTACAAGTTGTGCAGCAAAGAACGTAGCCAAGGCAACACTCGGTGACGTATTTGATGCGCTCACTGCTTGGGTGTTGTCGAGCGTTGAGTGGTTCATTAATGGCGTAGGAGGGGTTCTCACTAGTGCGAGTGAACCAGCAACCGTGGTTCGCTCAGCAGCACCTGAATTCAAAACACTCGTAACAGTGGCCCCACTGCTGATGTTGATAGGTCTACTCGTAGGAACACTTGAAGCACTGCGACACGGAGAGAGTTCGCAGTTGTGGCGTTTATATCTCGGTGTAGCGCCTGCGTGCGTGTTTGCAATTGTTGTAGCGCTACCAGGTGCTCGTTTACTGCTCGAAGCAGTTGATCAACTTTCTGTCATTGCATCTGGCCCGCTTGATAAACATCTCGCATCACTAATTACAGCGTTTAACGGAACGTCAACTGCTCCAGGTGTAGGCATTTTTATTCTTTCGTCCAGCATTGTTATTGGGTCATTCTTTCTTTGGTGTGAGTTGATTCTTCGCACAGTGGCACTCTCATTTCTTCTTGTAATGGTGCCAATCATTGTGCCGCTTTGTACGCTTCCGGCACTTCGAAGACTTGGCTGGCGATTACTAGAAACGTTTGGCGCCATCGCACTCAGCAAGGTATTTATTGTCATTGCTTTAACACTTGGGCTCAATGAGCTCCAAGGGAACTCTGTCTCGCAAATAATTACTGGTGCAGTAACAATCGCCCTCGCTGCCTTTACGCCGTTTGTGCTACTTCGAATAATTCCTTTCATTGAGAATGCTGCATTTCATAATCTTCAGGGAACGCGACAGTTAATGAAACAAGGTGTTCAACTTGCCATGCGGCCAGTCCTTGTGGCACAAGAAATGATGTCAACGGGCAACATGGAGTTTTCTGAGCCCATCAGAACTGAAGATCTGGGCTTTCCAATGTCACATTCAACTGGTGATTTTCCTATGCCACCACGAAGTGACTATGAACCACTAGAGGAAAAGAGCTCTCGCGATGAGTGAAATTCTTCAAATTGGAAATAGTGATGCTGCGTCTCGATGGATTGGCATTCGAAAACACCAGGCCGTTCTTTTGTTGCTTGGTGTTCTGGTAACTGGCGATTGGTGTCTTAGGCCAAACGCCACAGTTATAGAACTTTGTGTGGGTCTGTTCTTGCTCGCCTGTTCTCCCCAGTCATCAGATGGGTTGACCAACGGTGAGTGGCTATTTCTTGCTGCAATGTATCTACTGCGCACCAAGTGGAGTCGTGTGCAGTTCTCATCTAACAAAAACATCATTGAACTAGTGACAAGTGGTCGGGTTACATTTTCTGGATATTCACTTATCCACCGGGGCAGACTTGATTTGTCAGGTGGTGATGGGGCGTTGACGAATCAACTGAAAGCGATCACCAGCTCCCTCGCTCTTAGTGGGGTGACGAGTCATGTATCTCTGCACATTCTTTGCGGAGAAGAAGAAAACCAGACTCTGCTCTGTGTCCCTGCAGACACATTTATTCCACCGGACTGGAAAGCCAGTCCTGAGTTAGCTGCACTACTGATTGGGTCGTTGGAGCCAGTTGATGTTCTAGAGCGCTGGGGATACACGCGAACAAACGATTCACTAGTTCGTATTCTTCGACTTAGTGACTTCTCACAAGCATCAACAAACAATGCATTGCTTGAACGTCTACAAACAACTGGCCAGCCACTTGATCTTTCTATTCACTACGACGTACTCCCTATAGAAAAATCTCAAAAGATTGCGGCGCGTGCAGTGCACCGAATAAGTAGCGACAGCGCCGTGACTCACGAAGCTGGATTTAGGCGTACGGCGCAGTCTGATCGCGCCTTTAAGAGAATGAGGCAGAGAGAAATTCTTGTTGCACAAGGTCTGCCACTTCTTAGATGTGCTGTGTACATAAGTATTAGTGCTCCGAATCAGCGCGAACTACTAAAGCGGTCCAGAGAGGTCATTTCAATTGCTCAAGATACTGGCCTTAGGTGTCAAAAAGGTTTTGCAAGACAGGCTGCGTGGTTTCGTTTTCAACTTCCGGGGGGTGCAGGATGGTGAGACGTGCCTGGACGCACTGGGCAACATCGCAGGATCTGCACAGTTTGCGCGCACCGGGATACGACGCAGGCACAGGACTAGATGGTCGACCACTAGGGAGCTGTGCTCGTGGTAAAGATTTTGTTTTCGATCCGTTTGATGCATACAACGCATCACTAGTGACGAACCCAAATGTAATTATTTCGGGATCAATTGGTTCAGGGAAAAGTACCGTCACAAAAATGATGCTTGATCGTGCACTGGAGCGTGGAAGAAAAGTTGTTGTTGTTGACCCCAAGGGTGAGTATTCAGAACTTGGCAAAAAGTATGGAGTAGAAGCCATTTCGCTCGGTGCAGATGGCTGGTGTAATCCGTTCTCCAATGATGAAGCAGAGACGAAGGAACTGCTCAGGGCAATTCTTGCGAGCGCACAGGGAAGTTCTTTAAGCGCTGAACTCCACTATGTGATTGATGAGACATACCTTGCACTAATTCATCCAAGACCACAGCGGGTTTTCTTCTCGATGTTCTGTCTTGTTGAGAAATACTTAAGCGCCACGACACAATCTGCTCATAGGTCGCTCGCGTTACTGCTGCACCGTTTTGTTTTCGGCGATCTTGCAGGGCTCTTTGATGGATCACTACCACCACTCATATTTGAAGGCCAGCTAGTGATTCTTGACCTTTCAAAAC
>JBAXUC010000172.1:0-2828 GCA_037129855.1 Actinomycetota bacterium
TCCCACAAGAGGTGTCAACGCTGCATACGGAACAGCAGCGATTGTTGGTATTTTGCTGATGGCATTTGCTGGGTTCGTGATTTTCGGACTTGTTGAAGGGCAAGGACGGTCGGAACGTCTGGTCCGGTCCATTGCCCGACGATTGCGATTTGATGAAGACCACGCAGCGTCAGTACTTGAACATTTGGGTAACAGAATTGAAGGACTTTTCACAGATCGCGCATTGATGCAACGTGTGGTTGGGTGGGCCACTCTTAACTGGGCGCTTGACGCATTATCGCTGTGGGTTTTCCTTCGGGCATTTGGTGGCAGTCTTGGTTTCGATGCTCTCGTTGTTTCATTTGGTATTGCGAACGTGTTTTCTGTTATCCCAATCACACCAGGCGGATTAGGAATTATGGAGAGCATCTATATTCCGACTCTTGTTGGATTCGGCCTAGCGCGTCCATTAGCCACTGTTGGAGTTCTTTCGTACCGCGTTGCTCAGTATTGGTTGCCGATATTTGTCGGTTGGTTGAGCTATTTGTCATTGCGTGTCGGACCGTTCTCCATTGACCGCAAACACAAGTTGGGGACATTGCCACGTGTCGCCACGTCACAAGCACAACGTGGCCTCACCACCGTCGACTGGGTGGAGAAGTTTGCTCCACGCGACCGAACTGGGCAGTTTCCAATGCCAGTATTTGACCCATCTGATCTTGAATTCTCTGATGACGATACGGATGGCACACTAAAACCCCAGTAGCGTTTGGGTCATGACAACACATGAACGCCCCTTTGGTCGCTGCTTAGAAGATTTTGTTCCTGGTGACGTATTTCGTCACTGGCCAGGTAAGACCATTACCGAATATGACGATCATCTCTTCTGCATGATCACGATGAATCATCATCCACTTCATACCAACGACTGGTTTGCAAAAGAAAGTGTGCAAGGTCGCAACGTTGTTGTCGGCAATCTTGTGTACTCGTTAGTACTAGGCATGAGCGTTCCTGATATCAGTGGTGCAGCTATTGCAAACCTCGAAGTCGAAACGCTTCAGCACAAATTCCCAACGTTTCACGGCGACACAATTCATGCCGAGACTCGTGTTCTCGAGACAACCGAGAGCAAGTCAAAGAACGATCGCGGCACAGTGCTGGTCGAGACCAAAGGTTTCAACCAAGATGGCAAAGAAGTGTGCTACTTCCGACGTCGCGTCATGGTGTGGAAGCGTGAGTTTGCGCCAAGCCGGCGCCGTCCATACGACGGACAGGACGTGTGGACCGACTAAGTCGCAATGACCGCATTGCGGCCAGCCTGATTGAGTGGGGCAGCGGTTCGCTGCGTGACCTGCCGTGGCGTCGCACAAACGACCCGTGGCGAGTACTAGTTAGTGAAGTGATGCTGCAACAGACATCTGTTGCGCGCGTGATGCCAAAGTACGAGGCTTTTCTTGATGCCTTTCCTACTCCGGGCGCATTGGCAGTGGCACCATTAGGCGATGCATTGCGTCTGTGGTCTGGTCTTGGATATCCGCGGCGGTGTCGCAATCTGCAGGCAACTGCAGTGGTGTTACACGAACAATTCGATGACCAGATGCCGGCGTCGATTGACGAACTATTGAAACTCCCTGGCATTGGTCAGTACACCGCGCGTGCCGTATTGGCATTTGCACATCGAATCGATGTTGCCGTTGTTGATGTCAATGTCTCACGTGTGTTGTCGCGACTTGAAGGGGTTCCAATGAAGGCTCGTGCTCTGCAGGACTTCGCAGATGATTTAGTTCCTCAAGGGCTCGGGTGGGAATGGAATCAGGTGATGATGGATTTTGGCGCACGACACTGCACGGTTCGTTCGCCATTGTGCGATTCATGCCCGGTGCGAGCCCAGTGCAAATACAGGGGCGTTGGCGATGACCCGGCACAGTTGTCGGCCGGCGTCAGTAAACCCCAACCGCGGTTTGAAGGTTCTGATCGTCAGGCACGAGGACGCGCATTGCGTGCAGTGGGGGACGGCTCACAACGAATCACCGATGTGATTGAAGCAATGCGTGTTGATGAAAGTCGTGCAGAAAAATTAATCGCATCACTTATCAATGAAGGATTGCTTCAGCGCACAGGCAACAGTGTTACTTTGCCGTAATCCAATCAATGATTAGTTTGTTCACTTCAGCTGGCTTTTCTAGCTGCATGAAGTGACCAGCACCTTCAACGATTTCCACTGTGGCCCATGGGCACATCGCGCGGGCTGCTTCTGCAACTTCGCTCCCGATGCATCCGTCATTGGCACCGTGTAAGTACAGCGTCGGTTGAGTTAGTTCACCGCCACCTGCCACCTGAATCAAATCGTATTTCTCGCTGCGCGCACCGGTGCCAAGAGTTGCGCGGTAATAACCAAGAGCAGCTGACATATGTGCAGGATCGCGCAAACATGCTTTGCAATTCTCAGAATCAATTCTGCCGTCATAACCAGGTGACCAATCACGCCACAACATGTCAATAAAAGCAAGATCATTTGCGGGCACCACCATGTCAGACAATGGGTGTTGGAAATAGAACATGTACCAACTGCGCTTTGTCTGTTCGAGGTTCGTGGCGAATGCCATTCCCATTGCGCCGCCTGGAGGCACTGCCATGCCAACAACTCGCTTCCAGCGATGAGGTTCGCTCGCTGCTGCACCGTAGACACTTGGCGCACCCCAGTCGTGGCCGATGAGAACTGCATCACCGTTTCCGCCCAGTGCTTCATGCAACGCATTGGCGTCTGCGGACAAAGCACCTGTTTGGTAGATGCTATCTGGGGCGGTCGACGTTGGTGCGTAGCCGCGTGTAAATGGTGCTACCGCTCG
>JBAXUC010000173.1:0-2811 GCA_037129855.1 Actinomycetota bacterium
TCAAGTTGATACGGGAATGCGCGCGAGTCGCTTGCCACAACATGTTGCACGTTCGTGCGGATATCTAGCCATGGGAAGTTCTTGACACCACCGCCTTGTAGTGCGGAAGCCAGAGTGCGAAGCATGTGCGTTGTTTTGAGCGAAGTAAAAGTGACGACGGATAATCCAGTCGACAAACTTGTTGACGGAACAAGGTCAAATGGTCGATTACCGAGATACGTATACGGATTCGTATTCATGATGATGGAAAAGAAACCATTGTCAACTGTTTTGCCATCGCCAAAATCCAGTGCAAAATGTGGGCGTTTTTTGTCGTATTCAACACCCCACGTGCGTAACGCTGCGGCTATGAACAATGGGTTGCCTGCGTAACGCTTGAGGCCCGCACGTTGTTCAACGCGACGTACGACTGCTGCGTCGTATCCGATGCCCGTATGAAAGGTAAAGAAGCGACCATTTGCGCGACCAAGTCCAATTGGCGAAATGTCATTACGGCCAAGTGCCTCGATGATGAGGTCAACAGCTTCTAACGCATCGTTCGGCATGCCAAGGGTGCGGGCAAACACATTGGTTGATCCTCCTGGCAGAACTGCAAGCGCGGTATCGGTGGTTGCAACGCCAGTGGCCACTTCATTCAATGTGCCGTCGCCACCGTATGCCACGACCACATCGATGCCCCGACGGGCTGCATCTTCAGCAAAACGGGTGGCATGACCACGCCGATTGGTTTCCACCACCTGCACGTCGTGGTGCTGTGACAGGCGTTCGTGGACCGTGACGGTATTGCGGGCCGTGACTGATGACGCAAAGGAATTGACGATGAGGAGGATGCGCAAGGCTTTTTACGGTATCAGCGCATGCGACGAGGGTCACGCCAAAAGGAAGGTTTGAATGGCGCTTGGGTTGGGTAACGGGGCTACCTCTCGGTAACAATGGGTGGCATGAATGTGATCGTATGCGTGAAGCAGATTCCCGACCCAGCAGCGCCAGGTGCGCTTGATGGGGCCACTAACACCCTGAAGCGAGATGGCAAGCTCATCCTCGACGACTCAGACGCTTATGGCGTTGAGATGGCTCTTCAGTTGGTCGACAAGGCAGGCGGTGGCGAAGTAAGCCTCGTCTCCATGGCACCAAATGGTGAGACCTCTGGTTTGCGCACAGCGCTTGCTATGGGAGCAGCTAAGGGCGTGCTCGTATCTGATCCTGCATTGCAAGGTTCCGATGCACTTACCACTGCAAAAATTCTTGCAGCAGCAATCACTCGACTTGGTGGAGCAGACCTCATCATCGGCGCAACTGAATCATCAGACGGTTACACCGGAACAGTGCCAGAACAAATTGCTGAGTTGCTTGGTCTTCCTTCTGTCACGTTCGCAAAGAAAGTGTCTATTGAAGGCGGCGTCTTGAAAGTTGATCGTCAGACCGAAAATGGTTACGACGAAGTGACGTGCGCATTGCCAGCACTCATTAGCGTTACTGCTGGTGTTGTTGAGCCTCGCTACCCATCGTTCAAAGGCATCATGGCTGCAAAGTCAAAGCCAGTTGAAGAAGTCACCGCATCTGATCTTGGCGTCACGCCAGTCGGCTGGGCTGGTGCTGGTCAAAAGATCAGCAACATTACTCAAGCCGAAGCCCGTCAGGCCGGAGAAATCATCGAAGACGATGGCGAATCATTCACCAAGATTGTCGGGTTCCTTGAGAACCTGAAGGTCATCTAAGTCGACGTTACGAAGAGGAAAAATAATGACACTCAACAACATCTGGGTTTTCGCACAGGTCGCCAATGGCGCACCAACATCAGCCACACTCGAACTTCTTACTAAGGCACGTTCGCTTTCATCAAACGTCACCGCAATCATCGGAGGCGACGGCGCATCAGCAGCAGTGCTTGGTGAATTCGGTGCAACAAAGGTGTACGCAATCAACCACGGCGCAACACTTCCTGGCGTTGCAATTGCAGCAGCTTTGAAGAGCGTTATCGACGGTGGAGACACCCCTGACCTCATCATGTTCCCTCAGAACTACGAAGGTCGCGACGTCATGGCACGTTTGTCGGTCAAGCTCGACAAGACAGTCATTACGAACAACGTTGACATCACTGATGGCGGCGATGGTGTCACCGTTGTTACCCCAATCTTTGGTGGCAACACACTTGTTGCAACAACATTCACTGGTGCTGGTCCATTCCTTGCAGCATTCCGTCCGAAGTCATTCGTTGCTGAATCAGCAGGTGGCGCAGCAGCTGCAGTAACTGCAGTATCTGTTCCTGATCTTGGTGCAGCAGGTGCTGCTCAAGTCCTGGCAGTTCATGTTGAAGAAACAACTGGTCCAAAACTTGACGAAGCAGACATCGTTGTCTCTGGTGGTCGTGGACTTGGTGAAGCATCTAGCTATGCACTCATCGAAGACCTTGCCAAGTTGCTCAAAGGTGCACCTGGTGCATCTCGCGCAATCGTTGACGCTGGTTGGGTTCCTTACTCATACCAAGTTGGTCAGACCGGAAAAGTTGTGAAGCCAACTATCTACCTTGCTGCAGGCATCTCTGGTGCAACACAGCACATGGTGGGTATGAAGGGTTCAAAGAACATCATCGCAATCAACAAAGACAAAGAAGCACCAATTTTCGGTGTTGCTGACCTCGGAATTGTTGGCGATGTGCACAAGGTTCTTCCAAAGCTCATCGAAGCCCTCAAGGCTCGCGGCTAATTATTCAACGTCGGTTGCGCGGAGCGCAATCGCAAGACCTTCTTCAGGGTCTTCAATTACTAGATGAAGCCCCCACCCACCAGTGGGGGCTTTGTCATATGTAAA
>JBAXUC010000174.1:0-2806 GCA_037129855.1 Actinomycetota bacterium
GGCGGAAACGTATTGCTATTGGACGAACCAACAAACGACCTCGACGTTGACACGTTGCGGGCATTGGAAGATGCCCTTGATCAGTTCCCCGGTTGCGCAGTTGTCATCAGTCACGATCGCTGGTTCCTTGACCGCATTGCCACACACGTTCTTGCATTCGAAGGCGACAGCCAAGTGCGCTGGTTCGAAGGAAACTTCTCTGAATACGAATCATGGCGTCATAAAGAACTTGGTTCAGCCGCCGACCAGCCACATCGCATCAAATACAAGCCATTGTCTCGGTAATTACATGTCATTGCGGCTGATTCGAACACTGTGCTTTGGTGCCTTCTTGGCAGGACTGCCCGCAATCATCGTCTCGTCCATCCGTGGAAATAATGAAGGATGGGTGCTGACGTTCGGCATGATCACCGCGATCGCCGCCATCATTCTCATGGCCGTTACAGCCACAACCTCTACCAAGCGTCTCGATGTCTTTAATGAAATCGATGCAGAACGAGTGGAGCTACGCATTCGCCAACTTGTCGAAGCGGGTGCCAATGAAGTTGAAGTTCGGTCTCTAGTGCGCGACACTCTGAATTTGTCTCGTGGCGAGCAGTGACCAACACTGATCTTTTTGATTCGTGGAAATCACTAAATGACCACGAGCTTGCACTTGAACTTGCGCGGGTTACTGGCCAACTTCTAATAGAACATCGTGAAGTAACTATTGAACGTGGCACAACGCAGTGGCAGTTGAAAGACTCCGGCGACCTACTCGCTCATAATTTCCTCATGGAAGCATTCACTGCAGTGCGTCCTAACGATGCGGTTCTCTCGGAAGAGGGCGCAGACGATCGTCGTCGATTGTCATCAGACCGCGTGTGGATTGTTGATCCTCTTGATGGCACGAACGAATATGGCGAAGGGCGCGCCGACTGGGCCGTTCATATTGCATTGTGGGAACGCGATGCGCTCACCGCTGGCGCAGTATCCCTTCCTAGTATCGATGCAGTGTTCGGAACCGATCCTGTTGTTGTCGTGCCACCGAAAGAAGGCAAAAAGCCTCGTCTAGTCACCTCACGTAATCGTGCACCATACGCAGCGGTACTGGTCAGCGAACATCTTGATTGCGACGCATTTCGTCTAGGGAGCGCAGGCGCAAAAGCAATGTCGATCCTGATGGGTGAAGCAGATATTTATGTGCACGATGGCGGCATGTACCAATGGGATTCTGCTGCGCCTGCTGCTGTTGCACTTGCCGCAGGTTTGCACGTGAGTCGTATTGATGGCTCCCCTCTTGAATACAACACGCCAGATACGTGGCTGCCAGATTTCTTTGTATGCCGTCCTGAATACACCGATGCAATTTTGCATGCCATTTGGGGCCGCGATCCACGATGAGTGAAACGGTTCTCGTCACTATTGATGGCGCAGTTGCCACCGTTACGTTAAATCGGCCGCATCGTCACAACGCATGGACAGGCCGCATGCATGCAGAATATAAAACTGCAATGTCAACGCTTGATGCAGACACCACCATTCGGGCCATTGTTGTCACCGGAGCTGGAAATACGTTCTGTGTCGGCGGAGACTCTGACGCACTTGCTGGCCATGCAGATCGTGGCGGGTACGATCCAGGCGAATCAGTGAATGTCACAAACCCCGGCACAAATCTTGCGCCAGAGTTCGACCATGACCTTGCCTGGCATTACGGCTTGCGCGTACCAGTCATTGCCGCAATCAACGGCGCATGTGCCGGCATCGGACTTGCGCTCACATTGTTCTGCGACCTACGTTTTATTTCAGCAACCGCAAAGTGCACCACCGCTGCACCGAAATTGGGTTTGCCAGCCGAATACGGAATGAGTTGGACACTGCCGCGCATTATTGGTGTCACTCGCGCCGCAGACCTTTTATTGTCAGGACGTATTTTCACTGGTGACGAAACTCGCGACTGGGGATTATGGAATGGTGTCGCTTCTGACGGCGTTGGCGCCCTTGCCATGGCTCAACAATGGGCACAATCGCTTGCAACATCTGCTGGCCCGAACGCTGTTGCCACCACAAAAGCACAGATATACCGCGATCTCATCCGTCATGATATCGGTGCATCAGTAGATGAATCAATTTCATTGATTAACGATGCAACACAAACTGCTGAATACCGTGAAGGTGTTGCCGCGCTTCGCGAGAAGCGGCCACCGCAGTTTTAATCTGCCGAGATATAGGCGCAGAGGTCAAACAGGTTGAAATCTGGGTCGGCGAAATTTGCAATAAGGCCATAGGGCTCACTGCGCATTGGCCTTGTTTCAATTGCTCCCAAACGCATTATGCGTTCACGTTCGTTCAGAAAATCGTGTGTCGAACACGACAGGTCTATGTGCATCGAACCATCAACATGTTCACCACGTTGAAACCCAATAGTGCGTCTCCCTTCTGAATCCCCAAGAAGTATCCACCTATCGCCATCTTCACGTTCAATTTCTTGCAAGCCCAGTAGTTCAGCCCAGAATTTCGCCAACTCATTGGTACGAGGAGAATTGAGAGTCACGATGTCAAAGCGACTAGTAGTCACGGTGTCACCACTTCGGTTCGTGTTGACCCAAGTTTGGCACTGGGCCATACGTTGGGGTGTAGCCGTCGAAATCAACGGGTGAATTTACTGCGCGGTATGGCGCCTCACCTGGCTGCGGCGTCATGTCAATAAATGCACCCGACGCAATAACTTGCGGATCATTAATTGCATCGGGAATTGAATTCAATGGTGCCCACCACACATCTTCAGCATCAAAACGTGATGTCCAATATGCATAGTCTTGTGTTG
>JBAXUC010000175.1:0-2746 GCA_037129855.1 Actinomycetota bacterium
ATCCAAGGGGTGCCAGTTGGGACTGTTCGGTCTCGCCTCGCGCGTGGTCGCGCCCAATTAGCTGAAATTTTGGGGAACCAAAATGCTCATTCAGATCGTCAGACAAAGACCACTACTGCGCCGCCCGAAGGGAGTACCCCATGAACGATGATGAACTTGACCCTCTAGTTCTAGCCGCCCTTCGCGATGTTGTCCCAGCGTCTGATTCGTTACGCAATCAGCACATCGCAACTGCCCTAGCCGAAATATCACCAGCAGAGGCACGCTCTCGCTTCACACGGCTCAGTGCTGCAGCTGCAGTGGTCGTACTTCTTGTCGGTGCAACTGCAATCGTTCGTCTCGGCGCTACTTCCACTGACTCGAACGTCACGCCTCGAAATGGCGCGATCACCACAGTGCCCGTTAAAGGTTCTGCATGCGGCGCAGATCTGGCTGACTACACAATCGTTGGTACGTATTCTTCTGCGGGTTCCGTGCGAGAAGTGTGGAGTTCCCAACAAGACCTCGTGGTTGTTGACCAAACCTCGTGTGCCTTACTCGACACTTTCGCGCACCCCGCCGTAACTGCGAATGAGAAAACATGTGATGGCTTCTTCTCGACCACCGATACCCAGTGGGTGGGTGCATATTCAGTCGCTGGCACAACGCTCACCCTTATTGCAACCACAAATGAACTGCAGATCCGCGACGGCTCATGTGCCGTTATTGCCAGTTACCCACTCCCTGCACAGTCGTAGCCCCACTGTCCTACTTGGTGTCGCCGTTAGGCTGATCAGATGGTGTCAAACCCTCTGACCGATCCTGAATGGGCGGACCGCTCTGTCGATTTCATTGACCGAATCGTCAGCACCATTCGTCGGTACACCACGCAACCACTCGTCACCACAGCCCGAGGCATTGTCTTTGGCTTACTCGGAGCCTTTGGTGTCGTTGCAATGGTGGTCTTGTTCGTCGTTGGTCTTACCCGCGGACTGCAAGCAGCACTTGACGCTGTCGTAAACCACGAAGCAGCCGTGTGGATTTCATATTTCATCCTTGCCACCATCTTTGGCCTCCTCGGAGCCATATTGATGCGCCGCCGTTACACAGAAGAAGACAAATAAATGAGCAACATTCGTAATACCATCATCATTGGCTCTGGCCCTGCCGGACTCACAGCAGCTATTTACACTGCGCGTGCGTCACTTGAGCCACTTGTCATTGAAGGTGAACCAAGTTCCAGTAGCGATCAGCCAGGCGGTCAACTCATGTTGACCACTGAAGTTGAAAACTTTCCTGGTTTTCCTGAAGGCATCATGGGGCCAGACCTTATGATTAACTTTCGCGCTCAAGCAGAACGTTTCGGTGCAGAATTCATTACTGAAAAAGTAACGAAGGTTGACTTCTCGTCACGTCCGTTCAAAGTGTGGATTCGCGACACTGAATACAGTGCGAACTCTATCATTGTTGCAACAGGTGCACAGTCATTAATGCTTGATTTACCTAAGGAAACCGAGCTTATTGGCCACGGCGTCTCCACCTGTGCAACATGCGACGGGTTCTTCTTTCGCGGTCAAGAAATCGTCGTTGTCGGCGGTGGTGACTCTGCAGTAGAAGAAGCAACGTTCCTCACAAAGTTTGCATCAAAGGTGCACCTCATTGTTCGTCGTGATGCCTTGCGCGCGTCTCGCATCATGCAAGACCGTGCAATCGCTAATGAGAAGATTGAAATTCACTGGAACTCAAAAGTGTCTGAATTACATGGCGAACAATCACTCTCTGGTGTCACACTGACCGACACAGTCACTGGTGCAACAAGCCCACTTGCTGTCACTGGCTTATTCATTGCCATTGGCCACAAACCAAATACGGCAATTTTCCAAAGTGTGCTGAACATGGAAGATTCCGGGTACTTGATGACCCGTGATGGTTCCACGTACACAGACATCGAAGGCATCTTTGCCTGTGGCGATGTGCAAGACCACACATACCGCCAAGCAATTACTGCTGCGGGTTCTGGTTGCATGGCTGCCCTCGATTGCGAGCGCTGGCTCGAACACCAGCACTAGACATGACCACGCGCATCGGAGTCGTTTCGGTTTCAGACCGTGCTTCGTCCGGCGTCTATGAAGACAAGGGCGCTCCTGCCATCCGTCAGTTCCTGACTGGCTGCATCACGTCCCCTATCGAATTCGTTGATTGCCTGATTCCTGATGAGCTCGACACCATCTCAGCAACTCTGATTGATCTCATCGATGTACAGAACTGTTCATTGGTTGTCACAACAGGCGGTACCGGACCTTCCCCGCGCGATGTCACGCCAGAAGCAACCGAAGCCGTCTGCAGCAAAATGCTTCCTGGGTTTGGCGAAGCAATGCGTGCCGTCTCAATTGGCCTGATTCCCACCGCCATTTTGTCCCGTCAAACAGCTGGCATTCGTGGTTCGGCCCTCATCATCACCTTGCCAGGTAAGCCCACGGCAATTGCCGAATGTCTTGGCGCAGTCATTGCCGCTGTCCCTGATTGTCTCAGCGTGATTGGTGCGCCATCAATTGAGCTGATTCCTGCCATTGGCACCTATCGCCCTCACTAAACATTGCGGCAGTAACATGGGAATCGACGAAAGGTTTTGCCATGGCTGCAGGAATCATCACACTTACTAGTTCCACATTCGACGAGGTCGTAAATAGTTCAGATACACCGATTTTGGTTGACTTCTGGGCCGAATGGTGCGGACCGTGCAAGCAAATTGCGCCCATTCTCGAGC
>JBAXUC010000176.1:0-2726 GCA_037129855.1 Actinomycetota bacterium
TATGTTGCCCCTGTCTATGACTATTGCATGGTGACAGAACCACTGACTCTGGCCCAACTTGAATCCATTGGCTGGAAGAATCGCCAAGGTCTCAGCGACATTCCGAATCAGTTTCACTACTACCGACTCACAGAAGACAATCGCATCTTGTGGGGCGGATACGACGCGGTGTATTTCTTTGCCGGAAAAGTGCGACGAGAGAACGAATCACGTCCAGAATCGTGGGCGATGTTGTCAAAGCATTTCTTTGAGACCTTTCCGCAACTAGATGGTGTGCGGTTTTCACACATGTGGGGTGGCGTCATCGACACGTGCAGTCGTTACTGCGTGTTCTGGGGTAAGGCAATGGGCGGCCGCGTGTCGTACGCGCTTGGCTACACCGGGCTTGGCGTGGCTGCATCTCGATTCGGAGCTGAAGTCATGCTTGATCTCATCGATGGTCGACGCACTCGAGCAACAGCAACCGAATTTGTACGCACAAAGCCTGTGCCGTTTCCACCAGAACCATTTCGGTTTATCGGCATTCAAGCCACTCGATGGTCTCTTAATCATGAAGACAAGACCGGAACACGCAATACATGGCTACGCACCCTTGACCGATTCGGTCTCGGATGGGACTCATAGGGCTTTATCCCCTACGCTCTATACGTGTCATACGAGCCGAAAACCACTCAAGAAGTCGCTGACGGACTTGCCGCACACGGATACCTAGCTGACGAGGGTCTTGTCACTGCTGTCTTTCTTGCACTCACGTTGCACCGCCCTCTGTTCCTTGAAGGCGAAGCAGGTGTTGGTAAAACCGAACTAGCAAAGAGCATCGCTCGTTGGCAGAATGCCGAACTCATTCGTTTGCAGTGTTATGAAGGAATTGATGCAGCACAAGCCGTGTACGACTGGGATTACTCACGCCAGTTATTGCACCTACGTGCAGCCGAAGCGTCTGGCGAAGCAGCACAAACGGGCACCGCAGAACTAGAAGGCCAACTGTACGACGAGAAGTTTTTACTGAAGCGCGCCCTCCTTCGTGCAATCGACCACGGACATGCCACTCCTCCTGTCTTACTGATTGACGAGATCGACCGTGCCGATGACGAGTTCGAGGCGTATCTGTTAGAAGTATTGTCAGATTTTCAAGTAACAGTTCCTGAAATCGGAACTTTTCGCACCGACAACCCGCCCATTGTGATTCTCACCTCAAACCGCACCCGCGATGTTCACGACGCATTGAAGCGCCGTTGTCTGTATCACTGGGTCGAACATCCATCGTTTGATCGTGAAGTCGAAATTGTGCGCATGCGCGTTCCAGAAGCTAGCGAAGTTCTCGCTCGTCAAGTTGCAGGCGCAGTCGAAGCACTCCGCGCCATCAATCTGTACAAGCCTCCTGGGGTTGCAGAAACTATTGACTGGGCAGCAGCACTTGGCCGACTTGGCATCACAGAAATCGATGAAACGGTTCTCGACCGCACGCTCGGCACGGTGTTGAAATATCGCGAAGATCACAGTCGTGTGCGCGATCACGGAATCGCTGGCGTTGTACAACAGGCATTCGACCGTGGCCTCCTTCACGGTTGAGTCAAACCCTGACCGACTCGCAGTCGGATTCGCACGCGTTCTTCGCCGTCTCGATATTGCAACGCCTCTTGATTCTGTTCTGACTTTTATCAACGCGTTGTCATTAGTCGGCATCGATGACCGTCAGTCTGTGTACTGGGCTGGTCGCACCACCTTGGTGCGTCGCCCAGAAGACATCGCAATGTTTGACAAAGCATTCAATGTTTTTTGGGAACATCGAGAATCAGTAGACGCTGACGAAGAGGAACAGCTCAAGGTCACACTTGCTCTCGACTCTGACGAAGAAGAAGGCAGTGCAGACGGAAACGCTGATGCATCAGACGACCCAACCATCACGTTGCGATTCTCTGGCGTTGAAACTTTGCGTGACAAAGACTTTGCTGATTACTCGAATGACGAGATGCAACAAGCACAAATGTTCATGCAGTCATTGCGCGTGGCTGGCCCGCCCCGCCCATCACTGCGCATGAAGCCAACACGTGCTCGCGGAAAACGCCCCGATATGCGTGCAACCGTACGTGCGTCTCTTGCTGCAAGCGGTGAGCCGATGCGCCGTCATTGGGTAGAAAATGGTGACAAACCACGACGTATCGTGTTCCTTCTCGACATCAGTGGATCAATGGAACCGTATGCACGTGCGCTTGTTCGGTTCGTTCATGCAGGCGTTGCCGGTCGCCAGCGTGTTGAGGCGTTCACATTGGGCACTCGACTCACCCGCATTACGCGAGAACTTTCTTCAAAAGATCCTGATCGCGCATTACGCGCTGCAGGTGAAAATGTGCGCGACTGGAGCGGCGGAACCCGCCTCGGTGAGACTTTGCGTTTATTCAACAACGAATGGGGCGTTCGCGGTATGGCCCGCGGAGCCATCGTGGTGGTGTTGTCAGATGGCTGGGATCGCGGAGACCCGCTTGTATTAGCAGAGCAAATGGAACGCCTGCATCGCGTTTCCTTTCGCATTGTGTGGGTGAACCCACTGAAAGTCACACCGGGATATGCCCCACTCGCCCGAGGAATGGCAGCCGCTCTGCCGTATGTTGATGACTTCGTAGAGGGACATTCTCTCGACGCCCTCGAGCAACTCACTAAGGTCATTAATTATGCGTGAACTTCTTACTGACATTGATCGTTGGCAAACCGATGGTAAACGAGTT
>JBAXUC010000177.1:0-2658 GCA_037129855.1 Actinomycetota bacterium
ATATAATATTAACCTATGGCCTTTGACAGATACTTCAGGTGACTCTGCTGCAAGCAGTGACAACGTTATTGACATCACATTTGACTTCGGAAAGTGTTTTGACGAACTTGCGGCTGCGCCATCTGCTCGTCAGTTCACCTTGACTGGGTCGGGGAATATCGTTTCAGTGGGACTTACCGCTGTCGGCGTTGACCTCGGCGGTGGCGCAAGTCGTGGTGCCCAAAGTTTCTACATTGACGTCTCCAATCTCAGAGGGTGAAACTGACCAGACTGTTGTTTATCGGCAAGACAGATAGCAACAAAAAGTGACTAGCCGCTGAGGGGAAAGCCGTTAGCCACTTGTGTGCTTGTCACCTAAAAATTGATCAGCTTTTTGTCGATGATTCAACTGCCACTAACGACCCCGAAGAAATTGACGTACACGAACCCATCTGCCCCATGGTTCATCAAAACCAAACATCAAAAACTGTGTCACCTGCCGCAAGGGCCAGCGACCACGAATCACTCAAAACGTAGGGCAACCCCTGCTGCACGTCGCCAACCAAAGGCCAACTACTCGTAACGCAACGCCTCGACTGGGTCCATGTTGGCGGCACGGCGCGCTGGCAGACTTCCAGCAAGCATGCCAATCATCGTGGTGATGAATAAGACAGCCAGTGCAATCTGCGGCGAGATACTCACAATGTTGCGATCAGTGATACCCGAGTCGGCAAGTTGTCGATTCAATATTTGATTGAGCCCTACGGCAAAACCATAAGAAAGCAATACGCCGAACAGTCCCCCAGTAAAACCAAGGACACCTGCTTCAACCCTGAACAGTCTTCTGATGGTTTTCTTAGTTGCGCCGATGGCACGCATAATTCCGATTTCACGGGTGCGCTCAAGAGTTGCCATGACCATCGTGTTGATGACACCAATGGCGGCCACGAGCAACGCAATAGCCCCTATACCACCAAGAATTGCACCGATAATTGTAAATGCGGTTGCTTGAGAATCAATTTCTTCTTTTCCAGCGGCGGCACCGAAACCTAATTGCTTGATCTCGCTGAGCACGCCACCCACATTTTGCTTCTCATTTACCCTAATCCAGATTGACGAATACCCATTGCGATCAATCTGACTTTCATTTTGCATCTGAGTGTTCTGGTCGTTCTGAGTGTTTTGCCCGTTCTGATTGTTCTGTTGATTCGGCATTGTCTGAAATGCAACTGCCCAATTAAGGTCAACACTCAAAATGCTTCCGCCGTCTGACGCCGTGATGCCAATAATTTTTGCAACTTCATCGGCTCGAGGCGCATTTGCCGGCCCCATATCTTTGCGGTAGCGCAACGAAATTTCTTTACCTATAAGTGCACCCTCATCGCCTTTAAACCCGAGATCGCTCGCTAAATCTGAACTGATCAGAATTCCAGAACCATCTGAACTATCAGACAGCTCGCTACCAGCGACCATGATGTGTTTGATCGACCCATTTGGCGTATAGCCCTCAATGTTGACGTTCTTCATTGTGAGTTCTTGATCGTCAACTGTGTAACTCTCAAACATTTGCACGTTGATATACAGCGTCGCCGACTTGACATTGTCCAATTTTTCAATCGCCGCGAGCACATCAGCATCAATCTTTTTTCCAGAGCCATCTGGCCAAGTCCATTGAGATTCTCGATAACTCAAACCCGGAGTACCAGTCACAATGACTCGCGTATCCATTCCAATTTTCTCTGCTGATGAGACCAAGAAACTCTTAGTACTAGTTATGAGTGACAACATCACCGTCACGCTGACTGCACCAATAACAATTGCGAAAATTGTAAGTGATGTTCGCAGTTTCTGCCGACTTAGATTTCGCAAACCCGTGCGGAACTGATCAATAAAATTCATTTTGTGCCAGCACTTTCGCGAATTTTTCCGTCTTTGATTTCGATGATCCTTGAGGCTTGTGCGGCAACGTTGACATCGTGAGTGATGATGATCAACGTGATGCCTTCTGCGTTCAATCGTTTGAGTTCACTGATGACATCGGCCCCTCGGGAAGAATCAAGGTTGCCGGTTGGTTCATCGGCGATGATGATCTGCGGATCGTTAACCAAAGCACGTGCTATCGCCACTCGCTGACGCTGACCACCCGACAATTGGGTTGGCTTATGTTTGGCTCGATCGGCCAGGCCCATACGTTCAAGGGCTTTCATCCCACGTTGGCGACGATCTTTCTTCTTGCCAACACCAGCCACCGTTAACGGAGCAATGACATTTTCGAGCGCAGTTTCGTGCGGTTGCAGATTGAAAGATTGAAATACGAATCCGATCTTCTTATTTCGATATTCGCTCAAAGCATTGTCTTTCGCTTGTGCAAGATCGACTCCGTCAACCAACACACTTCCCTCATCAGGCTGATCTAAACCGCCAATGACATTTGCTAGGGTCGACTTCCCAGATCCTGATGGTCCACAGATCGCAATGAAATCACCTTGCTCAATGTTCAACGACACATCATCAAGGGCCTTTACCTCGTCACCGCCGACCGAGTACGTCTTCTTCAAACCAGAACATTGCACAAATGACATAAAAATACCTCTTTCGCAGTATGTATGCACAGTAACCCTATTTATGGGCGACCAATGACAGGGTCAATGTCAACTATTGCTGGCGAACTGAGATTGA
>JBAXUC010000178.1:0-2595 GCA_037129855.1 Actinomycetota bacterium
GTCGTATTAGACCGTTAACCGAGAGCCCCCATGATCGAACTTGACGCAGCAACTGTCCTTCTTCAATGGTCGACCGGAGGACTCCTGTTTTTATGGTTCACTACTCGCAAGCATGAAATCAGTGCAGGGTACGGATGGTTATTGCGCGGAACTTTTTGTGTTCTTGCGGCAGGTGCTGCAGCTGCTGGCATCGCCACCGACTTTGTCCCGGTACGTGACGTCGCGGCAATTGGAGTTGCAGTAGTTGCCGTTGCAACAGTTCGTCGTAAAAATGTGACGTTTGATTTACTCGGGCCAGCCATTGGTGCGATCGGTCTCATCGCGGCAGCTGTGCACGCAACGGATGGTGCTGGCAACATCAGCACGAATCTTTTGCGTGTTGCGGTGGGCACTGTGTTTCTTGGCGCAATCAGCGACGCCATGCTGCTTGGCCATTGGTACTTAGTGCAGCCAGGCATGCCACGTTCCATCTTGAACGAACTTGTTGACGCCCTTCGTTGGATTCTGCCGATTGAAATTGTGGTCATGCTGATGCCAACGGGGATGATCAGCGTTCTCAGTGGCGCAGTCGACGACGGTTGGAACGGCACCATCGGATGGTTCTGGGTGGCCTGCGCCGTTACAACTGCGGTCCTCATTGAGGTCACTCGGGCTGCGCTGCGAGAGCGTAGTTATTCGGCAGTCATGGCGGCGACAGGCTTGCTGTATTTGGCGATCCTCACCGCATTTGGCACCGATCTCGTGGCGCGGGCTGTCCTCGCCTAGTTTTGGCAAATGGAAACTTTCGAACGCACCATCTACAACGCCGAGCATGAACAGTTTCGTGCGGCTTTTCGTCAGTGGTTAGATAAAGAAATTGTCCCTCATCATGAGAAGTGGGAAGCAGACGGAATCGTTCCGCGCGACATTTGGCTAGCCGCGGGAAAGCTTGGCTTTCTTGGTTACCACGTTCCAGAACAATATGGCGGTGGCGGAGTGAACGATTTTAAATTCGGCGCCATCATGCAAGAAGAAGTGTCTGAGACCGGAGTCATCGGAAGTGCGAACGGCATGACGTTGCACAACGACATTGTGTTGCCGTATTACTTAGGACTCGCAACCGAAGATCAGAAGCAGCGTTGGCTTCCAAAGATGGTGACAGGTGAACTAATTGGTGCATTGGCAATTACCGAACCGAACACAGGTAGCGATGTGGCAAATGTTCGCACGTCAGCCGTGCGTCATGGTGATGCATGGGTAGTGAATGGCGCCAAGACTTTTATTACGAACGGCATCAATAGCGACCTGATTATCACAACAGTGCGCACCAATGATCAACCTGGTCACCGCGGATTGTCTTTGTTGATTCTTGAGCGCGGAATGAAGGGTTTTGAGCGCGGACGCAACCTCAGCAAACTCGGAATGCATGCACAAGACACTGCTGAGCTGTTCTTTACCGATGTAGAAGTTCCACACGAGAATGTGTTGGGCGTTGAAGGCCAAGGATTCGTGTACTTAATGCAGAACTTGGCGCAAGAGCGTCTCACTATGGCAGTGGGGGGCGTCAAAGTCGCATCGTCAGCACTGCAGGCAACACTTGAGTACACAAAAGACCGCACAGCGTTTGGTCAGTCCATTGCAACATTCCAAAATTCAAAGTTTGTTCTTGCTGAGATTGCAACAGAGGTTCAAATTGCCCAGGTCTATGTGGACCGGTGCATTGAGTTGCACTGCGAAGGACGTTTGTCGGCAGAACAAGCAGCAGCTGCAAAGTTTTGGGTGACCGAATTGCAGAACCGAGTTGTCGACAAGTGTCTGCAGCTTCACGGCGGGTACGGCTACATGCTGGAATACCCAATCGCGCGTGCCTGGGCAGACAGCCGTATCCAAACCATCTACGGCGGAACTACAGAGATTATGAAAGAGATCGTGGGCAGAAGCCTCACGAAGTAATCAGAAGATAATTGCTGCTGCTCGCAGAGCTGCTGCATCTAGACCAAGAGATGACACGATTTCATCTGAATGCGCGCCCATCGCAGGAGCTGGTGGCTGCATTTTCGTTGGTGTTCCCTTAAAGCGTGGTGCATTGCGCACTTCTCGCATGGTGCCTGCTTGCGGATGCTCACGAATGAAGAACGTCTCGTTATGAATGACTTGCGGGTCATCGACAACCGTGGCCAACGTGTTGAGGCCGGAAGCAGGTACGTCATGTATCAGCGCACCTTCTAGAAAATCATGTACAGAAATAGTGGACAATTGGTGCTGCAGGATTTCTTTGAGTGCAGCAGCATTTATTGCTCGTGCTTCACGATCTTTAAATCGCTCATCTTGTGCCACCTCAGGTACGCCGAGAGCGGCGCAATAACCTTCAAATTCAGATTGCGTGACCACAGATGATGTTGCATATCCATCTTTGAATTCCATCGCTGAATAGGCCGATGAAATTGTGGCTGTGCGCAGTGCGTCCTCGTCGAGAAGGGCAACGTCCATTGCGCAGTCGGGCCAGGTGAATGCAATTGCTGCATCAAGCATGGAGATAGTGATGTGTTGCCCACCTGCGCCGCGTTCGCGCGCGAACAGCGCCGCGGTGATTGCTTGGGCGACGGTGTATGCCGT
>JBAXUC010000179.1:0-2586 GCA_037129855.1 Actinomycetota bacterium
ATAACATAGTCAACGCTACTGGGCGAAGGTCCGCAGAGCCTGATTCGTCGGGTAATTCACCCGCGGGAGTTGTATCAGCCGTATTGTGCGCGGTCGAGTTCACGAACGCGAGTGGCAAGGGCCTTGAGCAACTTGCGTGAGATGGCTGGGATGTTGTCGATAGCGCCTTTGAGTGCGCGCTCTGAGATAACCAACAACGTCACGTCTGAGTCTGCAATGACAGACGCTGTGCGAGGGCCATTGTCAAGGAGTGACAACTCGCCAACAACAGCTCCGGCCTTTGCAGTACCGATCTTCTTGCCGTTGCGCTTGATGGTTGCAGAACCATCAAGAATGACGTATGCCTCACGACCAGTTTGACCCTGATCCATGATGATGGTTCCCGCTTTGAGTACACGTTCGGTGGAGTTTTTTACTACGAGTGCTAATTCTTTTGCGGAACACTCAGAAAATAGTGAGATGTTACGGAGGTGGTCGACGTTGGATTTTGTACTTGCCATACCCACCAGTGTACTTCCATGGGTAGTAATCAATTACCAGTGGAGTTACTTGGGTTTTGCTTGGTTCGCCACAGCGTCCGTTGCTGCTTTGATTTTCTCGGCGTCGCCGAGGTAGGTGACCTCATTCACGGCGAGAGAATCGGACAATTTGTAGAGCCGGGGCACACCAGTAGGGATATTCAATTCGGCGATGTTCTCTGACGAAATGTTCTCAAGCGCCATGACCAACGCTCGCAATGAATTGCCGTGAGCCGCAACTAACACGTTCATGCCCGCGCGCAATTGCGGCACCACCGTGGCGTGAAAATGTGGCACCACTCTGTCAACCACATCTTTCAGGCATTCTGTGGCGGGTAAATCTGCAGGGTTAACGAGGCGATACCGAGGATCATTGGCGGGGTGTTCTGGGCTAGCGAGATCGACCGGCGGTGGTGGTACGTCGTAGCTGCGGCGCCAGATCTTTGTTTGGGCTTCACCATGTTGGGCGGTAGTGGCGGCCTTGTCGAGTCCCTGCAATGCCCCGTAATGGCGCTCGTTCCATTTCCAATGCCGTTCCACCGGCAACCACACCTGGCCCATGCCAGAAAGTGCCAAATGGCAGGTCAAGACGGCGCGCGTCAATAAAGAGGTATGAGCTACGTCGAAGACAAGGCCGGCAGCTGCCATGGTGGGGCCTGCCTCGGTTGCTTCCCGTTCTCCTTGGGCTGAAAGGGGCACATCGTGCCAGCCCGTAAAGAGGTTGAGTTCATTCCACGTACTTTGACCGTGGCGCAGGAGGACGAGATTGCCGAGCACACCATCATCGTAGGTCTGAGCCCACGCCAGAGGGGAAATCTGCAACGAACACCAGTAATTCCGGCATTAGATAAATGTTGAGTCACTTCGTATCAACTTTCCTATATCAGAGGTTGGTATCTCTCTTGGAGCCCCTTATTGTGAAGCCACCCCACCCGTATCCGGCGTCTCGTCGGAACCAAGTACAGGAGACATAACCCCATGGCAAAAGCAGTCGGAATCGACCTCGGAACCACCAACTCAGTCGTTTCAGTTCTTGAGGCTGGCGAACCAGTCGTCATCCCCAACTCAGAGGGTGCTCGCACCACCCCGTCCATCGTTGCTTTTTCTAAGGCTGGTGAAGTTCTTGTTGGTGAAGTGGCAAAGCGTCAAGCAATCACCAACCCTGATCGCACATTTCGCAGCATCAAACGCCAGATGGGAACCACATGGACTTCCGACGATATTGATGGCAAGAAATACACTCCGCAGGAAATCAGCGCACGCACACTGATGAAGTTGAAGCGTGATGCAGAGGCATATCTCGGTGACACAGTCACAGATGCTGTTATCACTGTCCCTGCATATTTCGACGATGCACAGCGCACTGCAACAAAAGAAGCTGGCGCTATTGCAGGTTTGAATGTTTTGCGCATTATCAATGAGCCAACAGCTGCAGCACTTGCATACGGCTTAGACAAGTCCTCACACGATGAAACCATTTTGGTATTCGACCTTGGTGGTGGAACCTTCGACGTTTCTGTTCTTGAAATTGGTGACGGCGTGTTTGAAGTAAAGAGCACACACGGTGACACACACCTTGGTGGAGACGACTGGGACCAGCGCATCATCGACTGGTTGACACAACAGTTCAAGAGCGCACACGGTATTGATCTTGCGCAAGACCGTATGGCTGTTCAGCGTTTGAAAGAAGCTGCTGAAAAAGCAAAAATCGAATTGTCACAAACACAACAGACACAAATCAACTTGCCTTTCATTACTGCAACAGCTGAAGGCCCGTTGCACCTTGATGAGTCGTTGACGCGTTCCAAGTTCCAGGAAATGACTGCAGACCTTGTTGAGCGTTGCCGCGTGGCATTTGATCAGGCGATTAAAGATGCTGGTCTTACCAAGAGCCAAATCGATCACGTCATCTTGGTTGGTGGTTCTACTCGTATGCCAGCCGTGCAAGAACTTGTGTTCAACATGACAGGCAAAGAGCCAAACAAGTCTGTTAACCCAGACGAAGTAGTTGCTATTGGTGCAGCTGTTCAAGCCGGAGTGTTGAAGGGCGACGTTAAAGACATCTTGC
>JBAXUC010000018.1:0-20474 GCA_037129855.1 Actinomycetota bacterium
TGATGTCGGTCAGACAGCGATGCATTCGGACACAACCACGACAACGGAGTAGTTATTGATTCACGTGCACCACACACTGCACATACGAGGCCAGTGACCACGCCTGTCATGAATGACTACTTAGTAAAGCGAGCAACGCGCTGGTTGAACTCAGTAATGAGGTTGTCCCACACCGGAGCAAACCCGCGCACTGTGCGCCAGAACGATTGTGAACGACGCGCTTCAAATACGGCAAGCGGAGTGCCTTGTTGTTCCACCCAGGTGTAATAGCCAAGGTTGAAAATGCGGTTGCGCTCACGTTCGGTGCAATCAATCATGTTGTCAGTGCTGACAGAACCAAGATGCTCACTGAAGACTTCTGCCGCATCCAACTCAGAGAAGCCTTTAGGGAAACGAGTAGCAATTGTCTTCTTGCGTTCGCTCGGATACAAGTCGCTGCCATCGGTGGCAATTGTGACGATTGCGTCGTTAGCGCCGTAGCCCAACAACTTTGCTGTCTTAATTGCAGCAAGCACATTGCAAATTGCTGAAAAACCAAAGTGCGTGAGTGCCTCAACGAGTTCTGGACTCGCATTGTGACGCTCCGCCAAATACTTCTGACCAGCAGGAGTGTTGAACAACACATCAA
Source organism: Actinomycetota bacterium (assembly GCA_037129855.1). Lineage (GTDB taxonomy): Bacteria > Actinomycetota > Acidimicrobiia > Acidimicrobiales > Ilumatobacteraceae > UBA2093. The sequence continues at coordinate 629 of JBAXUC010000018.1, forward strand.
GTTCATCAGTCGCTTTGTCGGTTACTGCGACTACAACGTCAGTGTTCATAATGTTCTGAATAAGCGGAATGTGCTTGTCGCCAATTCCTTGAATGTTGTGTTCCCCAAAACCGTTTTCCAACATTGTCGGGCACTCAAGAGCTTCAACAGCAACAATGCGCGTGCCGTAAATATCCTTCAGTCGGTCACCGGCTGCAATAGTGCCGCCAGAGCCAGTGGCAGAAGTAAACGCTGCAAGACGTATATCGGAGTGGCCGTTTGCCTTCACATGCTCAAAGGCGTGGGCCAGAGCGCGGCCAGTGACTTCGTAGTGGCCGACATGGTTCCCGAATTCACAGAACTGATTAAGAATGAAGTTGCCTGGGTCTTTGGCCATTTCGTTACATGCGTCGTAGATCTCTTTTACGTTGCTTTCAGTACCTGGAGTACGCACAACATCTTCTTTATCAACAACCCACTTATCAAGCCAGTCGAAACGTTCTTGTGACATACCTGCAGGAAGAACCGCAACACCGCGTGAACCCATCAGACGGCTGATAGCAATACCACCACGTGCGTAGTTGCCGGTTGACGGCCAAACGGCGCGATGACGTGTTGGGTCGAATTGGCCGGTAATAACGCGTGGCACGAAGCATGAGTACGCAGCAAGCACTTTGTGCGCCGTGATCATGGGGAACCTGTCTCCGAAGACAACGATGATTGGTGACTCAATACCAGTCAAGGATGATGGCAACACCACATGCTCTGGCACGGCAACTTTGTCGCCTGCCATGTTGTTGTACCAATGCACGCGAAACAAGTTGCGCGGATCAGCAGCATTCTTGTCGACACCCTTCGTGATGTCTTGTGCGAGACGGCTTGGCTCGGCCAATTCTCCGAACGTCGGCAGAACAATCTTCTGCTCGGCAAACCTCTTCACACTGTTCTGAAGCGACCCTTCATCTAAAACATGACCTGCAAGTCCCAGTTGCTCTTCAAGAACAGAGGCATCCAGTGTGGAATCAAGAGTGGGGTTGTTAATAACGGTCACCCACACAGTTTGCCACCTTCGAGCCCACCGTCCTCTCTTACATAGCGGTACCCTTCTCATGTCGCCGACGTGGCCCAATTGGCAGAGGCGCCAGGTTTAGGTCCTGGATGTTGAGGGTTCGAGTCCCTCCGTCGGCACTATGGATATTTCTCGTCTTCCGACGCCATGCCCCGTTATAGACCTGTCTGTGATGCGGTCAAACATCGCTGCCATGGCTGCGGTGCATCCCGGTCGCGCATTGCGTCCCCATGTCAAAGCACACAAGTGCTCGGCTATCGCTGCTGAACAAGTTGTCGCAGGTCACACCACTTTTACGTGCGCAACTCCCAGAGAAATTCTCGGACTTATTGCCGCAGGTGTTGGTGACGACATTTTGCTTGCAAATGAAACAGTCGACCCTGCCCGACTTGCTGCACTCGCCGATGCGCAATCATCTGCGCTCATCACTGTTGCTGTTGATTCACTAGAGACAATTCAAGCCGCATCTACTGCCGGAATTCGTAACGTACTCATTGATGTGAATGTGGGCCTCCCCCGTTGTGGTTGCGCCCCTGAACAAGCAGGTTCACTCGCCGACGCTGCCCGATCACTTGGCCTTATCGTTCGCGGAGTCATGGGCTACGAAGGCCACCTGATGATGCTCACTGATCGTCAACAAAAACAAGACAAGGTGCATGAAGCAATGACTTTGCTTGCACATGCGCACAACGATGTTGGCGGAGACATCATGTCCGCTGGTGGTACCGGAACATACGACATGTTCGCTGGCACTGCAGTGAATGAAGTACAAGCTGGCAGTTATGCACTGATGGATTCGCAATACGCAACACTGCTACACCCATTTGCGCAGTCTCTGTGGATTCTTGGCACCGTGATTTCGGTTAATGCCTCATGGGTTGTAATTGATGTTGGTTTGAAGTCTCTCGCAATGGACCATGGCAACCCCTCGGTTCACGGTTACAGCGTGTGGTTCTGTTCAGACGAGCACACCACGATTGCTCCGCGTGAAGGCACACCGACACCAAAGGTTGGCGATCGCATTAGAGTCACCCCAGCCCATGTTGATCCGACCATGGCAATGCATTCTCATGCGTACGTCATCGACAACGACACCGTTATCGATGAGTGGGCTATCGACCTACGGGGTTGGTAACCCAAAAATTCGTGCCAGTAACTCTGGTATCTGAATTAACGCTCGACCACGATGCGACACTGCATCCTTTTCGGGCCCTGTCATTTCTGCAAATGTGCGTCCGTCACCGTCGGTAGGAATAAACAGTGAGTCATACCCAAATCCACCATCGCCCCGTTCTGACTCAGCGATAGTTCCAACGCATTCGCCACCGACAAAATAAATATCCCCCTTTGAGGACACCAGCGCCACAACTGTGCGAAACCGAGCAGACCGATTCGTTACTCCGTCAAGTTTCACCAACAGCAGTGCACGGTTTTCTGCATCCGTTGCCTGGTCTCCAGCGAAACGCGCGCTTCGCACACCTGGCGCCCCATTCAATGCATCAACTTCTAGACCAGTGTCGTCGCTAATTGCCCACTCAGAAGCATGATTAGCAATCTCAACAGCCTTAATGATGGCGTTGCCTTCAAGAGTCGGAGCATCTTCGTCGATGTCCCCGATGTCCGAAGGACGCGGAACCAATTCAACCCACGACGGCAGCAGCCGTGCGAGTTCTTCAACCTTGTGCGGGTTAGCGCTTGCGCACACAATCCGCATGGCGTTGCTTATCGCGAAATTGGGCGAGACACAGGTGCCTCTGCCAAAAGATCTGACTGCAATGAAAAGATTCGACCAAGGCCGATATCTGCAAGCCCCAACAACTGGTCAAGATCAGGACGAGAAAACGCAACACCTTCTGCTGTGCCCTGTACTTCTACAAACTTTGATTCACCACCTGCTGCTGGGCGCAACATGACGACGTTCATATCTACTTCAGCAGATGAGTCTTCGATGTATGGCAAATCAAGAACTGGAACACCGTTACAAATACCTACCGAAATTGCAGCGACATACGAATGAAGTGGGTTCTCTTTAATGGAACCGTTCTGCACCAACCGTGTCATTGCATCATGCAATGCAATGAAGCCACCACAGATACTTGCGGTACGAGTTCCACCATCGGCCTGCAACACATCGCAGTCAACAACAACTTGACGCTCCCCTAATGCACGCATGTCACATGCCGCGCGAAACGAGCGGCCAATAAGACGCTGAATTTCTACAGTGCGTCCGCTTTGCTTTCCTTTGGCTGCTTCGCGATCAACGCGTTCTGGCGATGAACCAGGAAGCATTGAGTATTCGGCTGTAACCCAGCCTTTGCCAGAGCCCTTCATCCAGCGAGGCACGTCTTCGTCAATTGAAGCTGTGCACAACACGCGGGTACGGCCAAATGACACCAAGACCGAGCCGGCAGCCATGTCGGTGAAATCGCGTTGGAATGAAATAGGTCGCAGTTGGTCTACTGCGCGTCCGTCTGGTCGTGTCATGGCTTATTCCTTTGTAGTGGGCGCATTATGTCTAGTCGGTTTTTGATCGTTTCCACGGACTTGCCGAAGATAATTCTGGTCCGAGCAATCTGCGCCCGAAATCTGCAAACCATTCAACGTCTCCCGATGACAAGAACGTGTGATGTCCGTCGGCACGCGATGAAGACCGGAGGTTCAATGCGTCAAGCATCACAGCAAGGGCGAAGGCCGTTTCGTCTGCACTAGAGACCAGCACTACGTCTGGGCCCATCACTTCACTGATGACGCGAGACAAGAATGGGTAATGAGTGCAACCCAGTAGTAGCGCATCAATATTGGCTACAACGACTGGTGCCAGCAAGCGTTCAGCAAGCAACATCACTTCGTCTCCACTTGTTTGCCCACGTTCGACAAATTCGACAAATCCTGGGCATGCACATGCAGTTAACGACAACGAAGAATCGATATCGGCAAGTGCTCGCTGATATGCACCCGATGAAATTGTGCCGACAGTTCCGATAACACCCACACGCCTTGAACGCGATGCCAACGACAACGCATGTGCTCCAGGCTCGACAACACTGACAACAGGTACGGGCAGTTCCCTAGACAATTCGGTAAATGCTGCAGCCGATGCAGTGTTGCACGCAACAACAATTGCTTTCACGTTGTGGTCGTGAACCAAACTCCATGCGAGCTCGCGTGCAAACTCACGCACCTCACCAGCTGGTCTGGGGCCATACGGGTATCGGCCAGTGTCTCCGATGTACACGAGGTCTTCAGACGGCAATACATCGATCACCGCTCGGGCAACAGTGAGACCTCCGAAGCCGGAGTCAAACATCCCAATTGGGCGATTGTTGGTCCCGGTCATCTCTTCAGGCTAGGCGTAGTGTCGTATCCCATGCTTGCTGCCACACTTCTCGCCCTTGCTGCAGCGGTGTTACACGCAGGCTGGAACCTGTGGGTCAAACAGAGCGAAGACCGCTGGATTGCCTTGTGGGGCCAGATGACGTGCGCCGGAATCATGTGTGCGGTGTTGCTTGTTGCCCTCGGCGGAGCCAACAACATCGCGTGGTGGCCCCTTGCTGCAAGTGCAACAATTCATTCCTTCTATGCCGTGTTCCTTGCTCGTGCATACAACCTGGGCGACTTCTCAGTGGCTTATCCCATTGCTCGCGGCACAGGTGCGCTTCTCGCCGCAGTCGGCGGCATTCTGTTTTTGTCTGACCACTTATCTGTTTTGATGTTCGTCGGAATCGGCATCGCAGTTCTTGGAATTTTGCTTCTCGCAGGGCCAGCCGACAACAAACATGTTGTTGCAGCACTGATGGTCTCAGCAACAATTGGCACCTACTCCGTCATCGATAGTTATGGCTCTCGCCAGATGGGTGGAAATTTGTATCCGCTACTTTTGTTTATGGGTAGCGGAATCACGATGTCGACATATGGCTTTGCAACAGGCCGACGTCATGACATGGCTATTGCGCTTACTTCAACATGGAAACGATTTTGCATTGCAGGCTCCGCTTCGGTAGTTACCTATTGGATGGTTTTGATTGCGGTACAAAAGGCGCCCGTGGGCTATGTCACCGCATTGCGTGAATCAAGCGTTGTCATCGTTGCGCTAGTGGGCACTCGCTATTTGGGCGAAAAAGACATGAAGCGTCGCGTTTTTGCTGCGTGCATCGTGGTTGCCGGACTTGGGGTTCTGATTGCCGGCCGCTAATTAGAAGTAAATTATTTTTTCGGCGCTTGCTTCAGCTTCGTCAAGATCTGCTGTGTATGCACCAGTCGACAAATACTTCCAGCCACCATCACACACGATGAACACAATGGTTCCTTCGTTGATTTCGCCTGCGACTTTCACTGCACCAGCGAGTGATGCCCCTGCAGAAATGCCGGCAAAGATTCCGCACTCTTGCACCAATCGACGTGCCCATTCAATGGATTCACGAGGACGAACAACACGCTTGCGGTCAAGAACATCACGGCCATGCCAATTTTCAAACACTGGCGGAATGTAACCATCTTCAATGTTGCGCAATCCTTCGACGCGCTCACCAAGGGGCGGCTCAACAGCAATAATCTTGATCTCTGGATTCTGTTGTTTCAGAAATGTTCCGACACCCATCAAAGTTCCGCTTGTGCCTAACCCAGCAACAAAGTGAGTGATTTCAGGGCAATCGCGCCAGATCTCTGGGCCAGTGCCTTCAAAATGCGCACGTGGGTTTGCATCATTTGCGTATTGGTACAAGAAGCACCATTCAGGATGCTGTGCAGCCATCTCTTGCGCACGACTTACAGCCCCGTTCGATCCTTCTTCACCAGGAGTGAGAATGATGTCTGCACCAAACACTTCAAGCATCTGACGACGCTCAATGCTGACTGATGTCGGCATGAGAATGGTGATTGGGTAGCCCTTCATTTTTGCAATGGCAGCTAACGCAATTCCAGTGTTGCCAGACGAAGGTTCAAGAATGCGCTGACCAGGAACCAAACGGCCTGTGCGCTCTGCATCTTCGATCATTGATTTAGCAATGCGATCTTTCACGGAACCAAATGGGTTCTGGCTTTCCAATTTCGCCACTAAGCGCACATTGGGGTTCGGCGACAGAATCGACACATCAACCATTGGGGTGTTGCCCACTAGTTCGAGCGAATTCTGCATTACAAAAACGGAGCCACCATTTCGGCGAACATCAGCAATTGACATGTGCGCCTCCTAAGGCTTTGTCGGGTTACCTCATGTAACCCATCGGGCTCTCGGGCTATTCCCGACAACTCTGGTCATAATTGTAACCTTTGATTCCCGAGTTGTCACCCCTTTGATTACAAGGGAACGATGGTCTCTTCAGAGATCTGCTCGCCCACAATGCGGTAGGCCCGCGATTCAGGCGCTCCCCGCTTCAGGCTGACAATGATGTAGTGCCAGTCAGGGTCCGGCGCCTGAGCCACATCAGTGGGGCTGGGGTACGGGTCTGTGTGGGTATGGCTATGGACGCACCCAATAATGTCGAACCCTTCAGCTTCAGCAGCTAGTTCGGCACGCAAATGCTCTTTCGGGTCAATGGTGTACACCTTTGCGCTGTGGGCCACGTTTGTTGTTGCAACAAAGCGGGCAACGCGATTCAGACTGCGATCACCAATAAGAAGGCCACAAGCCTCTTCAGGAAAGCAGTGATACGCGTGCGCTGCCATGGCCTTAACGGCGCCGGATGGGACAAATAGTTGCGGAGAAAGAGACTCTGACATCGCCCCGAAGGCTAGCGGTACGCTTCGGTACCCATATGGCAAAGAGCCCCAACACCAATCTGGCGACCAATCGCAAGGCGCGGCACGACTACGAGATTCTCGATGTAGTTGAGGCTGGCATTGTGCTGCTCGGAAGCGAAGTGAAAAGCCTGCGCGGGGGCATGGTGCAATTGGTGGACGCGTACGCCCGAGTAATTGATGGTGAGATGTGGCTCGACGGAGTTCATATCTCCCCGTACCGATTCGCAGTAGGAGCTGGCGCGCACGACCCAGACCGCGCTCGCAAACTTTTGTTGCACCGTTCTGAAATTGAACGTCTGCATGATCGCATTGCGCGCGAACGCCTGTCTCTTGTCCCCCTTGCCATCAAGCTTGTTGACGGAAAAGTCAAAGTTGAACTTGCACTTGCACGTGGTCGTCGCAAAGGCGACAAGCGTCAGGTGATTGCCGAACGCGATGTTCAACGCGAAATGCAACGCTCTCTTGGCCGCCAACGCAAAGGCATGATCTAGCCAAACACGGTTGTGCCTCGCACACATTCAGGCATGAAACAATCCGTCAGCATGCTAGAAGCATGCTACATTCCAGACATGCCCGCAATTCAAGTAAAGAACGTCCCACAGGAACTTCACGACCAACTTCGTGAAATTGCTGAACTGCAAAAATGCACAATCGGCGATGTCATCCTCGAAGCGATCAAGCAAGAGATCAATCGACAAAAACACACCGCCTGGCTTGACGAAGTACTTTCCCACCCCACCGGATTGAAGTGGACAGCGAAAGAACGTCAAGATTTCTTTGATGAACTACGCCAGGAGCGAGACGCCAGGTGAAAACTCTTGATGCATCAGCTCTTATCGATTTTCTCTTAGTTCCCGAAGCATTTGATCAGCATGTTTCAATTCTGAGAGACAACCTCATCGCTCCTGCGATACTCGTTCCTGAAGTTCTGAATGCCCTCAAGAAGGCCTACCTCACAAAGCGAGTCTCACGCGCTCAAGCAAATCAAGCTGCAAGATATTTCGCATCATTCAACATCACATTGGTCACCTTGTCTGCATACAGACACGAGATATGGGAATTAGTCAATAACTTGACTCCCTACGATGCCTCATATGTGCTTGTGGCACGCCATACCCAAACGCCATTAGTTACCTCGGATTCCCGACTCGCTAAGGCATCCCCCCGCGATATTGAAGTGGTCCTTCTCAGATAACCCCGTGTATTTGTGGCAGACCGGTGGCCTACACTGATGACCTCACCAAAAACAATGGGGCTGACAGGTTTCGACACCAGTTTCGTTGTTCGTACGTGCGACCCGAATTGCTCAGATTCGTTAAACGGGGCAAAAAACAGAATTGCCAACGAGCAGTTCGCTCTCGCAGCCTAATTCTTAGGTTGTAGAGAGACATCGTGACCAGCAATGGCGCACGGGGCCAATTCATCGCAGCCCGGCAACAGAAGCGAAGGATGACGGCGTGAAAGAACGCTGACGTTGGGAAAGACCAATGACTTGCCGGAAAGACGACACGCGGTTTTCGTAAGAAGACAATCGACCCGTCGATGATGTTGCGTCAGCATTACAACGGGGATGGTCGTATCACTGGCGAATAGCGCCTGATGGACGGGGGTTCGATTCCCCCCAGCTCCACCATTTATATGTCTGCGCGGTAGCGCAGGCGCAGACTAATTCTTGCGAATAACGCCGTCACGAACGGCGGCTGCAGCAACTGCTGGTGCAACACGCTCAACGATGGTGCGGTCGAATACTGACGGAACAACGAAGTCTGGTGACAACTGTGCATCAGTTACTGATTCAGCAATTGCAATTGCCGCTGCAAGCTTCATACCTTCAGTGATGTCTGTTGCATTTGCATCAAGTGCTCCGCGGAAGATTCCGGGGAATGCAAGAACGTTGTTGATCTGGTTCGGATAATCACTGCGACCAGTAGCCATAACTTTTGCAAGGCCATCAACTTGTTCAGGACGAATTTCTGGGTTCGGGTTCGCCATTGCAAACACAATGGGATCCTTTGCCATCGTGCGGATATCTGCTTGCGTAATGAGATCTGGGCCACTGACACCAACAAACACATCGGCACCTCTCATGACGTCACTGATTGAGCCCATCCGACGTGACGAGTTGGTATTTGCAGCGAACCACTCTTTAGCTGAGTTCATTTCGCTACGGCCTGTGTAGATAGCGCCAACACGGTCGCAACCGATGACGTCGCCAACACCGGCGTTCAACAAGATCTTGCCGATTGCAACACCAGCTGCGCCGACACCAGCGATAACCACAGTGAGGTCTTCCATCTTCTTGCCAGTGATCTTCAACGAGTTCCATAACGCTGCCAAGGTGACAACGGCAGTTCCGTGTTGGTCGTCGTGGAAGACAGGAATATCAAGACTTGCACGAAGACGCTCTTCGATTTCAAAACACTCAGGAGCTTTGATGTCTTCAAGGTTGATGCCGCCAAATGTCGGAGCAATGCGTTGTACGAAATCAACTACTTCATCAGCAGTGCGGGCATTGATACAAATTGGGAAACCATTAACGCCGCCGAACTCTTTGAACAAGAGTGCTTTACCTTCCATCACGGGCATTGCGCCTTCTGGACCAATGTCGCCAAGACCAAGAACTGCTGTTCCGTTGCTGACAATCGCAACTGTGTTTTTACGAATGGTGTATTTGTGCGAGAGCGACGGATCATTTTCAATCGCAGTACACACACGTGCAACTCCTGGCGTGTACGCCATTGATAAATCATCACGGTCATTCACCGGAGCGGTGGTGATGACTTCAATCTTGCCTGCTTCATGCATGCGGAAGGTGCGGTCCCACCAATCGAGAACGGTGACACCATCAAGTTTCTGCACGGCAGCAACAACTATTTTTTGGTGTGCTTCATCGCGACAATAAACAACAAGGCTGCGACGAAGAACTGGGCCACGCACGTCGAAACCATCAAGGGCGCCGATGTTGCCCCCGGCCTCGCCAATGGCGGCGCACAGCCGACCAAGGGTGCCAGGCACATTGTCGAGCTGGCAGTCAAGTGCGATGGAAAATGCGGCGTTGGGGAGTACTGACATAAGACCTCATACGCTACGCACTAACGACCCATCTGCCTCGTATCTGTGGACTTGGGGCTTGTACGGTGCGGATGACTGATTCATAGATGGGGGCATCATGACGGCAAGCGATTATCTCTCTCGACTCTCGGGGTACTACCCGTCGGCATGGCCTGCGGAATGTGGCGGCCCTCGCCGACAAAAGATTGTGAGTTCCCCTGGGCTGAATATTCAGCCAGATGAACATCTCGTCGGTCACGCCCGAATATTGGAACCAGGGCGCTGGCCGGTCATGTTCGTGCAACGTGGAAAGGGCGAGTTGTACTTGCAAGGCGGATCATCATTCGGGGAGTCAGAAGATACGTCTGGCTGGGTGGAGCAACTTGACCCCATCTCACTCGAACCCATTCGTCGGTCTCCAGACTTACCATCAGGTGGACACAAATGGTGTGGTGCGATCTGCGTGCATGAAAATGGTGACCTTTACGTAGTCAACGGCACTTACGTGCACAGGTTAAACCCCAAATTAGAGATCGTTGCAGAACATCGACTTGCAGCGAATAACGCACACAACGGACACGTTGTATTTAGTGATGGCAACATCGTCACCAAAGACATTCGCGATGACGTCACCAAGCGTTCAGTTTTCACAGTTCTTGACCAAGATTTGAATCTTGTTGATGTCTTTGAATGCCCGTGGAACAGTGTCGGTCGATTCTCTTCTGACCGACAAGACGGAGTCGACTATCTCTATGTCACAAGCAACGACATTATTCACCGCCTGCAGTACGTCGCAGGCCGCTTGACACTTGACGAGACATGGTCTGCCTCATACAAAGTGGACCGAGAAGATTCTGGTTACGCCTGGGATAGTTCCATTGGCGATGACTGTGCCTGGTTCATGGACAACGGCGAAAGCCAATCAACTATCAACATGTTGGCCGCTTCTCCCACAGGCACAGGACAAGCAATGCCGTTTGCTCCCCCAGTACATACGGCACCAGTACGCGTATGGAGAGTGTCAACAATTGATTCGTCAGACCATGAATCCTTTGTTCCGTTCGGAACACCATCTGGTCACATCGTGTCTCCCCCGTTGTACGACCAAGACCGACATATTCTCGTTGCCTTTGATTCACAGAATGGCGGCATTGGTGCGTGGAGATACGAAGGGCCTGGCGTGTTTACACCACTGTGGAAGAAAGAGTGGCGTAACGCTAATCAACTCACGTTGTATGCAGATACGGGAGAACTTATTGTCGACCATGTTCACAAAATGGGTGAATGGGATGCGGTTGTTCTCGATATCGAAACAGGAAATGAACGTGGTCGAGCAGACACCGGATGTTTTATGCCGATGGGAATGTGGTACACACCTGGTTTTGAACGAGATTTTTATACAAGCACTGCTGTTGGCCGAATAGGACGCGTCAGTGTCGCGTGATTGTAGGGTGAGGGTTCATGACGAACGCCAATGACATTCCCGTAGCCCACACACCGGCCGGTGGGTACGGCGCATCATTTCCTCCCCTGATTCTTGGCGGCTGCACCGAACCTTTGGCACCTGGTGCACCTGATCTACGTGGCATTTGGAAAACCATCAGTGCAACCCGTGGCGGAGAGCCAGTTCCAGCCGATGATCGCCTCATGATTTACTCCGAGCGCATCGAGCAATGCGGGAACCGCATCGTTGACTGCGGCGGTGGCACTATTGCCGATGCGCGTGCGGATGGCACAGAAGAAAATGCCGTTCATGACGTTTCGGTTTTTGACTACGTCACACCAATTCATGTGGTCGCCACTTTTGAAGACGGTGCGTTTGTCTTGCGCCCCGTCGGCATGCCTGGCATTGAAGTTGTGCGCAAACTTGACGAAGATGGCCACATGGTTTGGACACGGCCCGACATGGGCGGTGTTCGCATTGTTCTCGAACGAGTAAGCCCTCCCCTGTAGTTCCTCATGTCAACTGTTCCTGTTTCCATTCTTGATTTGGCATCTATTGGTGCCGGTGAATCACTGCGCGAAAGTCTTGAAGGCTGCGTACAAGTTGCTCAAGCAGCAGAACGGCTTGGATTTTCGCGAGTCTGGTACGCAGAGCACCACAACTCAGAGACCATTGCATCGTCTGCGCCAGCAGTTCTCATCGCACACATTGCAGCAAACACAAAAACTATTCGGCTTGGTTCTGGTGGCGTCATGTTGCCGAACCACTCCCCACTAGTCATCGCCGAACAATTCGGAACACTGGCCACACTGCACCCCGGCCGCATTGACCTTGGTCTTGGTCGAGCACCTGGAACTGACCAAACAACTGTTAAGGCATTACGGCGCGACCCACGTGCTGCTGAAACTTTTGCTCAAGACGTACAAGAACTTCAGGGGTTCCTCGGCGATACCTCGAGAGTCGCAGACGTCATAGCAACGCCAGGACGCGGCACAAACATTCCGCTGTACATCTTGGGTTCTTCTTTGTACGGCGCTCAACTAGCAGCCGTCTTGGGTCTTCCCTATGCGTTTGCTTCGCACTTTGCACCGGCATCTCTTTTGGATGCGATTCGCATCTACCGCGAACGATTCACACCTTCTTTGCAATTAGACAAGCCGTATGTGATTGCAAGCATGAGCGTGATTGCGGCCGACACTGAAGAATCAGCCACAGCCCAATTTGAACGTCGTAAGCGTTCATTTGCGCGTCGTATTTTTGGCCGCCCTGGTCATCCATTGACTGACGAACAGGTTGATGCCGCGCTTTTGTCGCCGCAAGCTTCCTACCTTGATGAAGTGTTTTTGTATTCGGCAATCGGGACTGCGTCAACTATCAAGGCTCGCCTCGATGAATTTCAATCGTTGACAAATGCAGATGAAATCATGACAGCACACCATGCAGACAGCACGCCATCACGCATTCGCTCGATTGAAATCTTGGCCGAGGTGGCCGGGGTGCTTATTCCCCAATAAGTTCTTTGCGCAATTCGCGCTTTAAGAACTTGCCGCTTGCATTACGCGGAATTGGCTCATCGCGGAACCAAATCTTTGACGGAATCTTGTGCCTTGCAAGAGTTGCACCAAGGAAAGTGCGCAGTTCTTCTTCGCCGAGAGTTCTTCCTGGCCGCAACACGAGAACCACTGCAACTTCTTCGCCCAATCTTTCATCGGGAACGCCAAAGACAGCGGCTTCAGCGATTGATTCATGGTTGTAAATCGCAGTTTCTACTTCACTGCAATACACATTTTCGCCACCACGCAACACCATGTCTTTTGCGCGGTCAACGATGAACACAAAACCATCTTCATCAATGCGCGCAATGTCGCCTGTATTGAGCCAGCCATTTTGAATTGTCTCAGCATTAGCATCAGGCCGGTTGAGATATCCCTTGATGATGACTGCACCTTTGACGCATAGAACACCAACCGTGTCAGGGCCTGAGGGAAGATCATTCCCGTCTTCGTCAACAAACTTTGCTTCGAGTGTTGGCACCAACGGCCCACACGACGCGGGCTTTGCAATAAGCCACCGTGCAGAGTTTGCAGTAATGATTCCGTGAGTTTCTGTCATGCCGTAACCAGTAGATGGTGCACCGCCTTTCAACGCGCCAGCAATTTTCTTTACAAGGTCTGGCTGCAGTGGTGCACCGCCGCCGCCCATTCCTTGCAAGGAAGAGGTGTCGCGTGTCTCCCAATCGGGGTGCAACAACAATTCGCGACTCATGGTGGGAACACCAGACAATGAAGTCACTCGCTCGCGTTCGATCAGTTCCAACGCCCGTGCTGGATCCCATTTGTATGTCAGAACCAATTTTGCACCCATAACAGTGACCGGGTGCAACACACAGTTGCATGCAGTCACGTGAAACAGGGGCGTTGGTGCCATAAATGTGGTGGGAAATGCGGACGGCGCAGTTGTCGGTGCAGGAATATCGCCCGCCGCAATACCTTTTGCTTCTGCAGAGTTCGCAGCCATTGTCATGGACATCATGTTGAAGATGTTCGATACTGATCCGCGATGCGTTAACTGAGCACCCTTTGGAAACCCGGTGGTGCCTGACGTGTAAAAAATAGTGACATCGTCATCAGTGTCAATATCAACTGTTGGCAACACACCGGGGTCGGCCATTGCAAGAACATCTGCCCAACGGTCGCTACCAACGGGCAATGCCCGATCAGTACGCACGCCAAGAATATGAAGCGCTGGCGGATTCGCAATTTGTTCGAACCGCTCAAGGCGCTCGTCGTCGGCAATCAATACAATCGGTGCGCTGTCAGTCAACGCATATTCCATTTCAGGAGTTGTCCACCATGCATTCATTCCAACGACTGCAGCACCTATTGACAAAGTTGCCCAATAGCCAACGACCCATTCCGGGTAGTTACGCATCGCAAGCGCGACACGAGTTCCTGGCGTGACACCGTGTTCAACTAAGTATTGTGCGAGCTTGCGCACCTGCGAATGAATATCTGCATACGTGTACCGCTCGTCTTCATAGACGATGTAGTCCTTGTCTGCATGACCAATGGAGTTCTCCCAAACCACTCGCATCGTTGGTGGAGCAGAAACGAATGTCTTCATGGTCACACCACGAACCTCAGTCATCGTTGTAGCAAAGGGTGAACCTGGCGCATCGAGTTCGGCACGGGCAGCACGGTAGTGATTGATCATGCTCTTATCCTTGTATAAGGAGACCATTGTCACATAGTTAGACACCTGCCCTATCGTGGGCTCGTGAGCAGTTACGAAGAAATTGATGCCGGTCAGACTGTCTGGCGATTTGACCGTGATTTCCTTGCTTCCAACTGGACATGTATTTGGGGCAAGGGATGCAAAGGTATCAACGCCACTGCCGACGAAACTCTTGGTCACGGATGTTGTTCGCTCGGGGCAGAACTAGACGGAATAGATGAAGCGCGTAATCTGTCGGCTGCTGCTGCAATGATCCCTGCGCACCTGTTTCAGTTTCACGCCGAAGCAAATGAAGGCACTGTGTTCGCAGACGAGAAATATTCGGCAACACGCGTTATAGATGGTGCATGTATTTTTCATAACCGCAACGGGTTTGCCGGTGGTAAAGGATGCGCACTGCACTTGGCCGCTGAATATTTTGATGAATCTCCAATTGATTGGAAACCATCAGTCTGTTGGCAGTTACCGATCAAGGTCGACTGGGAAATGCGTGAAGACAACGTGGAAGTTGCCACGGTGCGCAGATGGTCGCGTGCCGACTGGGGCGACCACGGCACAAAAATGGCGTGGTGCTGCACGGATGGGGCCGATGCATACGTCGGTGGCTCTTCTGTTCTCGACAGTCTGGGCGATGAATTATCAGAGATTGTCGGCACCGAAGTCTTCGTACAGTTGAGAAATCGGCTGAAGTAACCCCTCTCAGTCACTGTGACCAAGATTCTCTGGAATGTCCCTACCTAACGGTAGGTAGGGACATATCCTGTGGGGGTGAGTATCGAATCACCAACCATGCCAGCCCCTCGGGAAAATTCTCTTAATGACGTGCGCGCCATCGTGCCGGCAATTTGTTACGAACGATCACCATTGCGCGCCACACGTGCACTCGTACAAGCAACCGTGTTGTACGTAGTTCCTACAGTCGCATTAGTTCTCACTAATACATGGTGGGCAGTTGGCATCTGGTGGCTACTTGCTGGTCTTGCTGTTTCCGGACTCTTTGTTTTAGGTCACGACGCATCACACAATGCACTTCTTGATTCGCGTAAGGCGAATCGCATCATCGCCCAACTGTGCATGGGCCCAAGCGTTCATGTGGAATCTGCATGGGATCTCGGACACAACCGTATTCATCACGGTTACACCACTCGTCAAGGTTTCGACTTTGTATGGCACCCACTTACTGTTGCCGATTACGAAGCACTCAGCGGCATGAAGAAAATTCGTCATCGTCTTGAATGGTCGTGTCTCGGTTCTGGCGCCTATTTCCTGCGTGAAGTGTGGTGGCTAAAGATGTGGCGCTTCAATGCACCTGGCAAGCGTCACGATGCAATCGTGCGCGACAAAATCACTCTCAGTTCAGTTCTGCTTGTAGCTATTGCAGGCACAGTTGTCATCGGCGCACTTTCCGGCGGCCTTGCAACAGCCATCTGGATGCCAATCAAGGTGTTGGTTGTTCCGTTCTTACTGTTCACTCAAATCATCGGCTGGACCGTTTACGTTCACCACGTCGCGCCCGACATTCGTTGGTGGACCCGCAAAGAGTGGACACAGTTCAACGGACAGATGGATTCCACCACAGTTCTTCACACGCCACGCATCATTAACTACTTGTGGTTTCACAATATTTTTGTACATGTGCCCCACCACGTAGATGCCCGCATTCCGTTTCACAAGTTGCCACAAGCAGCCGCTGCAATTGCTGAGGCTTTCCCTGACACCGTGCGCTACTCGAAGTATTCATTGAAGGCGTATCTGCAAGCAACCAAGACCTGCAAGCTGTATGACTTTGAAGCGGCAACCTGGTTGCCGTACCCATCACGCACTACTGCGTAGATAACTTTTGCCGCCGAAGAGCCAACAATAATCCTGTAACTGTAAGCCCAATTGCTGCGCCTATGCACCAGCCTGCGAGTACGTCTGATAGCCAATGCACGTTAAGCACTAAGCGTGTGAGACCCATCGCAATGAACGTTGATGCTCCTACGACTGTCACCCAAGTCTTATCTCCACGTGATGCATCAAACGCACACCACACGATCAATAGCAACGAGACAACGACCGCAGTGGTATCTGCTGCGTGTCCAGACGGAAAACTCGGATTATGAATCTGCGCGACTTGATACTGCAGTGGAGGTCGCAGAACATTCGTTGCGCTCTTCAGGACTGAAACAGTTTGTCCGCTCACCATGACCGACACCCACGGAGCAATCGCCACAGCAAACGAATGCGTCTTCACCCAGAGAAGTGAGCCGAGAACAACGCACATTGGACCTAGGAAACCGAGTGACCCAAAAGAGGTGACGGAACGAGCAATCGCATGCACTCGGGTTGAACCATGGTCCACAAAGAATTCCCACACCGATTGATCGAAATGCGATATTCCAGTCTTACTGTGAATTCCAAGCGAAATCACCCAAGCACTGACCACAAGGAATGCGATAGCCCCGGCGAGTTTTCGCCCGCGCACAGAATTCATTACGCCAATTTGTCGGCAGGATATTTGTCGTACGACGCCTTGAACACACCTTGATGTAGCAGCACCGTAGCTACCAATACTCCGGATACCGGATCAGTGATTGACGTGCGGGTCCAATAACTCTCGACACGTCGGCTTTGGCCAATGCCCACTATTTCGTGCACCAATTCATATTCAGCATCAACAAATAGCGGGCCGTTAATGACACGAATCTCCAGGTCAATGAATAACCCAACTGCAGGACCACGCACTTTGCCAACTCCGCCGACTTTGTGGGCAAGAACACTGACCATCTCTGTTGGGATGACTGCTCGACCCCATGGAGATTGCGTTGCAGTCTCTGACGCATACCACGGCGATGGTTCCGTAATCATCTTCAATTTGTCATTTAGTGAAAATGGATACAGGTGACCATTACTTTCTGTAAATGACATTGAAACTCGCTCTGGTGCACTCTTGTCCCCCACGCGTAATTGATCAACGATGAACAACTCACCTGGGTCTTTTAATGAACTAAGTCTGCGATCGAGTTCTGTCTCTGGATGATTCGGACCAAGAGTCATGGTGCCAGATAACACTGAATTACCGTCAGACTTAACAGCGCCAATGCGCGCCGAGGTTGCTGATGTGCGAGTGGCTGTTGCCTGCACTTCTTCGCCTTCGATCACCATGTTCTCGAAATGTGAACTGATGCAACCATGCTCGAACCATGCACTACCCCACATGGCTACTCCCATCGGATCAAACTGACTGAAGTGCGTTGGGCCTTCAATGGGTGCGCCAGGTAATCCCAACTTGTCGGCTGTGGCATCGTCATGCACGCTCGTGTGACCGTCATATTCCTGATCAGCCAACATTTGGCGCGGGGCACGAAATGGCCCAGTCAGAGTAAGTGCATTATCGAAGGCGATGTTTCCCATGACACAGTGTCGCACCCAGCACTAAACGGTGCCGAATTAGACGAAGTGCCGCAGGCCCGTCGAAGTAATTTGAGTAGAAATTACTTTGCCTTTTGAGTCCTTGACCACAAATGAGTACCCCTTATTGAATACCGTGATGAACTTGTTGCTGCCTTTTTTACCAGTCATTGATTTGAGCAACGTCAACTTGCCGTTTACTTTTCTGTAAATCGTAATTTTTTGACCGGTAACGAGCACCACTGTGATCGTGGCCTTGGTTACGTTGACGGTAGTCCGTACGTAATTCTTCACAACTGGTGTTGAAGAGGAGGTATCAGAGGTGGAACCAGATGATGAACTGGAGGGGGAACCAGATGATGAACTGGAGGGGGAACTGGAGGAATTATTGTTCTGTGTGTACACCGCCAGACTCTGAGCTGCGAGCGTATTTTTCACTGAATATATCGGATTAGAAAATGTCATCGTAGGAACCGATACAACTATTCCCTCCACAGGCACAGACACTGCTTCTGCTTTAAAAACCGGCGTTGTTGTCCCTTCCTTTGTTTCAGAACGTTGTACCGACATTTTCTCAGCTATCTGGGCCAATGTCGTGGTGTTCTTCCCATCTCCAAAACATTTGGTAGCGACATCTTTCGTAAAGAATGTCTTTAATGAGCCGCTGTTCACCTCACCAGAAAATTTCAAATGTGGCGTATTGACGATAGCAATTTTTAGTTCTGGAGAACTAGAACTGCCAGACGAACCACTCGGTGGACTTCCAGACGAACCACTTGGTGGGCTGGCAGTCGAACCACTTGGTGGGCTGGCACAGTTCATTGAAATAGTGAAACCGTTGACATTGGCTCCCACCCACAACCCTTTTTGCCACAATTGTTGTTCGTTCAAAGCCGCAGTTGAATAATCTATGTGTTGAATTACAGTTGCCACATAATCAACATCGGCTTTCTCAAACGAACATTGTTCGAGAACACCCTTACATTCGGGATGTCGAGCAAGAACTGCTGACTGACTATCAAAATTTAATTTTGCAATAGATGCAGCCTTTGTAACAATCACTGCTGCTCCGGAAGTTTCTGAATAACTAATCATGTCGGAATACCCTTGCGCTGACATGTAAGTGTCACCAGTCTTTGCCGGAACCGTCACCCTAAACTGCAGACCGGAAACGAGACCTGCGCTACCCATGTCAGCGGCCGTACTTGTTCGAATAATAAACCAGTACCTGGCAGAATCACGGCACACACTCGTCTGCCACTGCGTGCCGCTTGCTGATTGATACGTCGCACCACTGTCAGTCGAAAATTCAAGAGTGGGTTTTGTCCATGACCAACTACTGGTACTGGCATCGGTGCCCGTACAACTTCCTGCGTCGGCCGCACGAAGACCATCTCCCGCTGCAGCGACTGATGCCCTGCCCTCTGCATAAACAGACGATGAGGAGACGCAGACAACGGCACTAACGACAACCGCGGTAGTACTTAACACCCGCGTCACTCGTGATAGAAAAAAATTCAAACCGGCCACAACTGCCACTTTACTCACATCTATTCGGCATTGTTACCAATTTGTGCATAAGGTTTGGGATATGCCAATAGCTGGGATGACCGTCGTTGATTCCCATGTGCACCTTTTGCCTGGACGCCTCGGGCAGAAGGTTCGAGCCTTTT
The DNA here is from genome assembly GCA_037129855.1 of Actinomycetota bacterium. Classification (GTDB taxonomy): domain Bacteria; phylum Actinomycetota; class Acidimicrobiia; order Acidimicrobiales; family Ilumatobacteraceae; genus UBA2093. Next base: position 20,211 of record JBAXUC010000018.1, read on the forward strand.
TCGAGACAGGCACGAGTTCTACATTCACGCTCGCATACCCCAATGACCACCCGGTTGTCATTGACACGTTGGCGCGCGAAGGAGTTGATGCGATTTGGACGTTGCCCTATGCCCACAAGCCCGGCGTGGCTGAAGGGCTCAATAGTGCATCGGCAGAAACCGTTGCGCAGTTTGCGCAGTCGCCCGTGCGAGTGATTGGTGGCTTAACAATTCACCCTGCTGATGAAAACCCAGTAGCAATTGTTCGTCACGCAGTTGATGTGC
>JBAXUC010000180.1:0-2575 GCA_037129855.1 Actinomycetota bacterium
AGCTTGAATGGCTTGATAATTGTTGTGATCAACTTCACTTTCCTTTTCTCCTTCATCTCGGTCGCTAGAGCGACTTATGGTGCATTGCTTTTGCAACTACACGCAGAGTACGCAGGAGATATTTCTCATCTGTCGCACAAGTGTTTCGGGAGTGTGGCGAATTGGTGCGTGTGTTAACGCTGTGTAAACGAGGGCGTAGAAACTAAGAAAGTAGTTCGGTGATGCGCTGGAGGGCTTGTGAGCCCAACTTGCGCCCGTGCCGAGTTGAGACTTCAAATCGATCCGACACGTCGTCACCCTGCGTCGAGATATGAGCATGGTGAACATTGGTTTTCGCCATTGCAAATGCTGTTGCTACCGCTTGCACGAGCCCAGGCTGATCGGCACCGGACACCCGAATCACGCTGTGCCACGGATGTGCGTCATTATCGAGACTGATTGAGAGTCGTGAGTGAGTGTTGCTAATCAGGCGACGCGGCGCATCGAGCCGTCGTTTCAAGCGGTTCTCTAATTCAAATGCAATCTGTACAGCATTCGGTTTCTGCACAGAGTTAACGACGAACGAGTCAAGAACAGCTTCGTCTGGCCAGGTGGCCAGATCTGCACTGACAATTTCAAGTCCGCGTTCGGCGAGAACTGCGCATATGCGTGCGAGAAGCCCTCGCATGTCATGTGTTGCAATGTCTACAATCCACTGCCCGTTTTGTGGCGTGCTCTCAACACTGACGCGAACTTTTCCTGATCGTGGCGCCGGTTCAACAAGTGATGCGTGACGCACGAGTGTTTCAGGTTCGTGAGCAAGGATGTACACAGCAGCTGCGTGTTGTATTCGGTCAAGAACGTGCGGATCTGAAGTGAGCGACATCGCTTTGCTGCGTCGAACAGACTCAACCGAACCTTCGATTCCTTCAATGAGTTCTGGATGTGCGAGAAGCTCCTGAACACCAGTCGTGATGTCAAGCAGTAACGGGTATTGCCAGTCTTCAAGGTTGCCCCGAGCTTCTGTCAGTATTCGGCATTGTTCAACCATGAGCGGAGACCCAAGGAAGTCAGCCAACTGGGCCATATTTCGTGCATTGTTCTCAATGGTTTCTGAAGAAGCGGCCGTATGAAGAAGTGCGCTCGCTGCTACCAAGGCCCGAACATGTTGCGCAACATTCTCCGGGAAAACCAAGCGATTGATGATTCCAATAGCTGGACTGTCATCAGAAAAGTCCAGAACAAAGGCAGCAAAGAAAATTGCTGAATCTAAAAATGTATTTCGGCCAACGCGATCTCGCAGTAGTTCAACTGTTGGCATTTGCATTGAATGTGTCGGGTCTAGTTCCGAAGCATCACCTCGGCGGGCACGAATCGCTTTGTCAATCTCTGGCAATGCACGTTCAACAATGTTGGTGACCTCAAGAAATCTCCACGAGCGAGCATTTCCGCGTATCAGAACATCGAAGAGCAATTGCGAAGTAGCAATGTCCCACGTCAACTCAACTGAACGGTGGGTGTGCATCCAGTCAAGTAAGGCATCGTTCGGTTGAGCGCGGGATGCAAGCAGTGAGGACTGAAGACCAAGTGAGAGGACGAGAGAAGGTGGCGGGTTTCCCTGAAGTTGTACTTCATCGTTGTTCACGACAAGCCAGCCCCCTGTGGGTTCATCGGTTACAAGAGCGGCGTCGATTGCGGTAGCAGTATCTTCAGCGTGTTCGATACGCCAACGAAGCAGTGGTGGTGTGATGACGGTGGTCAATAGAACGACCAGCAACACAACTGCGTATAAGTCGTCATTAAACACTCCGACTGCCACTCCGATGGATGCAAAGATCAGTCCCACTTCGCCGCGGGGAATCATTCCGATGCCGATCAACAATTTGTCTGTATTCGTGCCTCGTGCTCCAACAGCTGCAACTATTTTTCCGATGACTGCAATCAAGGTGAGGATTGCTGCTACGAAAAGCACATGTCCCGAGAAAAACTTGGTGACATCTGTGTCAATTCCGATCTGTAAAAAGAAGACCGGAATAAAAATGGCACCCAAAGATTTGAAGTCTCGAGAAATGCGATCATGTTGAGGCGTGCGAGATAGCGCAGTGCCTGCAATGAATGCACCAATGATTGGCGCTAGTTGTGCTCCACTGGCCGCGGCTGAGAATCCGAACGTTAATCCGGCCGCCAGAACACCGATAGTTGCAGGCGAAACTGCGCGTTCACCAATTAATGCGAATAGGCGAGGAATGACCAAAATTCCCACGGCACCAGCAATTGCGATGAACCCAACTGCGATACCAATGGTGCTTGCTACGCCGGCGAGGTCAACTGAACCTTGTTGGACAATGCGGGTGACCACCGTGAGAATGATGAGTCCGAGCACATCGTCAGCAACTGCTGCGCCAAGAACAATGCGTGCTTCAGTTGATGAAAGTGCGCGTAGGTCACCAAAAACTCTTGCTGTGATTCCCACACTGGTGGCGGCAAGCGCAGCTCCTAGGAAAAGTGATGCATTGAGGGACTCACCGAGAACTGAGCCAGCTAAGACACCGGACGACATGGGGACAACAACACCGATGATGGCTACGAGCATTGA
>JBAXUC010000181.1:0-2558 GCA_037129855.1 Actinomycetota bacterium
ATGACCTCACGCTCCGTGGTGCAGCTGATGCAATGTTGGCCGCCTACTCACCCACCCATGTCATTCATTTGGCTGCCCGCGTTGGAGGCATCGGATACAACCAAGTTGCGCCAGCACCTTTGTACCTCGACAACCTCATGATGGGAACTCACATCATTGAAGCAACCAGAGCTGCTGGAACAGAAAAAACAATCTTGCTCGGCACTGTGTGCTCGTACCCCAAACTCACTCCTGTTCCCTTCAAAGAAGAATCACTGTGGGACGGGTACCCAGAAGAGACCAATGCGCCCTACGGAATTGCCAAGAAAGCTCACCTCATTCACGCACAAGTTAACGCGATTCAATACGGCCAAAAGTTTGCGTATCTCATTCCCACAAATCTCTACGGACCTGGCGACAAATTCCATGAGTCGGTATCGCATGTCATTCCAGCGCTGATCAAGAAATGCATCGAAGCAAAAGAAACTGGAGCAGACCACATCGATGTATGGGGAACCGGTTCTGCCAGTCGTGAATATCTCTACGTTGAGGACGCAGCAGCAGCCATTGTGCGCGCCGCAGAATCACACGAAGGAACAGAGCCCATCAACCTTGGGTCGGATAGCGAAATCACTATCCGCGAAACGGCTGAAACAATTGCTTCGGTTGTTGGATACACCGGCACTCTTCAGTGGGACGCCACAAAGCCAGACGGTCAACCACGTCGTCGAATCGACGCCACACGGGCAGAACAGTTGCTCGGCTGGAAAGCTGCCATGAATTTTCGAGACGGTCTAACCACAACAGTTGATTGGTATCTCGCCAACCGAGCGGCAGCTGAGGCTGCACCGCGCTGATGTCGTTTCCCCCACCGATTCTCGAATACTGCACCAGACACCCCGATACGGCAACGGGCCGTCACTGCACGCGGTGCGGTCGCCCAGCATGCAACCAATGTCTTACGCAAGTAGCCGTCGGCTCGCACTGTGTTGATTGCATCAAGAGCGCACGACCAGCAACTCGCGAACGCATCCGCTTCTGGAACGCTTCACAACCACTGCTAGTGACGCGAGGCATTATCGCGGTCAACGTATTCCTCTTTCTCTGGGTCACTATGGGATCCACTGTTCTTATCACGGGCGGTGCAATCAACAACCGCGAACTTGATATGGCGTTGTCACAGTATTTCATCGACAATGGCGAGTGGTATCGACTGATTTCTTCAGGCTTCCTGCACTACGGATTAATCCATGTTGGTATGAACATGTTTTTGCTGTGGCAACTTGGTCAACTGCTTGAACCAGCTCTTGGTCGCGGACGATTTGCGTTGTTGTATTTCGCAGCGATGATCGGAGGTTCTGCTGGCGCACTCGCACTGAGCCCGAATGCATTAACGGGCGGAGCGTCTGGTGCTGTGTTTGGTCTCATGGCTGCAGCTGCTGTTGGATTGCATCAACGTGGCGTCAACCCAATGAAAACAGGCATTGGCGGAACGCTGATCTTGAACTTGCTTATTACGTTCACGATTCCCGGAATTTCAGTCGGTGGCCACGTTGGTGGAGCACTCATGGGTGCCGCTGTTGGATACGCAATGCTCGAGCCTCGATGGAACCGCACCGCTTCATGGGTCGCATGGGTTGCACCCGTTGCCGGCATGGCAGCTTCAGTATTTTTCATTGCTGTCTTTTTGTAGCGACACACCCGCCACATAACGTGCGCCGCAGATTCCCCTGTGATCCACTATCTCAACGGGAGACTCCATGCTCAACGCATCACTTGTCGACATTCCACGTCCTTTTATTGACTCCATCACTTCCCTTGTCGAATCACTCGGTGTTGCCTGTTTGGCACTAGAACATCCGCTTCGCGCCAACACATACGCACTTATCACTGATCAGCAACGCCGAGGTCTCGGACTCATTCGTGATTGCCCCATTAACGAAAACACCATTCACAACATCGTTGGTCAATGCTCGCGCATACCGAATGCACACTCAATTGTTCTCGTGTCGGTGCGGACTACGTCGCCCATTCACTACGGAGATGTCGAAATGCTTCACCATTGTGCAATGGTCACCAATAACGCCGGACTCCAACTGCTCGACTGGGTCATTATTGGTCGTGGTGGACTTTATTGTCCACGGTCAATTGCTGGCATGCCAGACCCGTGGTCAACTGCGTCAGCGTTTTTATAAGCGCGACGTTGCGCAGCAGACATACGCAAGCCCGACGAAATCAAATGACTCACCAGTTCTCTGCTGCTCACCACTTGTGCGCCACGGTCAATTGCGATGGTACGAATATGTGCCGGTAAGTCGTAATGGTCACCATGAAATGCACGCGGTGGAATTTCTAGCGTGACAGCAAAGAGATGTAGCTCTTCAAATGAATGGTTACTCACCATGTGGCACCACTGATGATCTTTAAACCACCATCGGCTCTCATCAACAAAGATGGCCATGCGTTAGGAGCAGCAGCCCCCGCCACAACAGCCACCACCAGATGTTGCTGCTGGCATTGACTGCGCTGAACCGCCACCAACGGAAGCAAACACGCTCAACATGCGTACTGCATTGTCA
>JBAXUC010000182.1:0-2540 GCA_037129855.1 Actinomycetota bacterium
ACTCGAGAGTATGTATTGGGGGTTCAATCGCAGGGCGTTGCAAGCTGCATCAAACACTTTGTGGGCAACGACACCGAATTTGAACGTATGACCATTGATTCTCAAATTGATGAGCGCACGTTGCGTGAAATGTATTTGCTGCCGTTCGAACATGCAGTGCGCGATGCGCACGTGATGTCGATTATGACTAGCTATAACCGCATCAACGGCCCGTATGCAGCCGATTCCACATGGTTGCTGCGCGATGTGTTGCGCGGCGAGTGGAAGTTTGACGGCATGGTGGTCAGCGACTGGTTCGGATTGCACTCAACAGTGGAAGGCGTAGTTGCTGGACTAGACCTTGAGATGCCTGGCCCAACATTGCACCGCGGAGACGCGTTAGTTGCGGCTGTAGAACGCGGTGAAGTGTCTGCAGATCTTGTGCGTGACTGTGCTCGCAACATTCTCAATCTGATGGAACGCACTGGCGGTACAGAGGTTCCACCCGGACCAGAAATTTCGCGTACAGATGCCGATGACATGGCGACTCTGCGTCGTGCATCATCATCAGCAATGGTGTTGTTGCGCAATGAAATCATTGGTGGTGCCCCGGTATTACCGCTTGACGTGCGGGGCGTAACTTCAATTGCAGTTCTCGGCCCGAATGCTTCGCGAGGCATGGTGCAGGGCGGCGGAAGTGCTCACGTAACTCCTACACGCGTGTCGCACCCACTTGATGCAATCACAGAACGCCTCGGTTCGTCCGTTCGCATTGAACATTCAGCTGGTTGCAATATCAATAAGAAATTGCCAGAGCTTGATGCACGACTTTTACAAAACGTTTCGCTTGACTATTACCGCGACCCAGCAGAACTGGATGATGCAAATGCTGTCCCGGCAGAGTCCGGAACCACTGGAGTATTTAGGCTTTTGTGGGCAGGTGACCCGCTAAATCGTCATGAACCTAACTTCGCCTTTGGTGCACGTCTGGCAGCTCAGTTGACTCCTGACCAGACTGGTGAGTGGGCGTTTGGTATCGAGTCAGTTGCGCCAGTACGCGTCATCATCGACGGTGCTGTAGTTCTTGACAATGTGGATGTTCCGCGCGGTGGGTCATTCTTCGGAATGGGAAAGCCCGAAACAGTAGTCACTGTCAATTTAAAAGCAGGACACACATATCCGTTCGTTGTCGAAGTGCGACATACACCGACGGGTGCTGGTCTGAGCGGTCTCTCTATCGGTGCAATACCGCCAGAGAACGAGAACATGATGGAAGAAGCAGTCACTCTTGCTGCAACAACTGATGTCAGCATTGTCGTGGTTGGTACCAATGATGACTGGGAGAGCGAAGGCTGGGACCGCGACACCATTGCGTTGCCAGGCGAGCAGGATGCGCTCATCGCCGAAGTCGCAAAGGTCAGCAAGCGCACCATTGTTATTGTCAACGCTGGGTCTCCTGTATCAATGCCGTGGCTGAATGAAGTTGAAGCGGTCATCTATGCATGGTTCCCAGGTCAAGAGTTTGGTGACGCATTAGTTGATCTGTTGGTGGGCGATGTTGAGCCGTCTGGTCGGCTTCCTGTCACACTTCCTCGCCGCCTTGAAGACACTCCTGCGTTTGAACATCACCCAGGTCGTAACGGTGTTGCGAAATATCTTGAGGGTCGTCTGATTGGCTACCGCTGGTACGACACCGTTGGGCGTGAGCCATTGTTTCCGTTTGGGTTCGGTCTCGGATATGCAGATGTGAAGATAATTGACGCGTCGAAGTCAGGCACACATGGCGTTGATGTGGTGGTCAGAAACGAGTCAGCGCGTGCTGGTGTACAAGTGGTGCAGGTCTATGCGCATCGTAAAGACCGTGACGGACTTCCTAGTGACGAACCAGATCAGAAACTGGTTGGCTATTCACGAGTGAAAGTGGCCGCCAATGGCACAACCATGTTGCATGTTGATCTTGATCCTGATGCATACCGCACCTGGGACCCTGAAACATCTGCATGGACTCAGTGGACTGGCAATATCGAACTACGCGTCGGTACCAGTTCGCGACACATTGCGCATCGCATTGCAATAACGTTGTAACTAGTTACGCAGGCAAAATTGCGCGGCGCACAGGCCGATCCCACCCTGGTTGTCCTGTTGGTTTCGGACTTGGCCACATGCCAGGACCCATTTCCAAAATGCCGTGATGCGTTGAGTAATCACCGAGCAAGTTCAGGAATGGAACAGCATCGAAATGCTCTGGTCCGTGCACTCCGGTTGCTTTCCAATCACCTTTTGCCAACAACTCAAGTGCCACCACTGGACACACCGCTGTCTGCCACAACACTGCTTGTGAACCCCACTCGCGCATTGTGATTTCGTTGTCGGCCACGTGATATAGGTACACCTCTCGAGGAGCACCGTCGTACATTCCGCGTACCCACGTACCAGCGCAGGTTTTTCCGTGCATGAGGTGACCAAGTTTTGCAGGGTTCGGTAGCACTGCTGCCAACACATCACGTGGTGACACAGATGCATTGCCAACTTGAATCTTCTCTTTAGAGTCGAGCCCCAAA
>JBAXUC010000183.1:0-2492 GCA_037129855.1 Actinomycetota bacterium
GAAGAACGCCATGCAGCGGGTTTCAGGCTCATTGCACCCATTGGTGTGCGTTCTCGAAATATTTCCTAAACCGTCACATCTTTCGAAGAATCACCGCAGTCCAACCGTCGCGGCTTTCTCTTTCTAATTCCAAGCATTGGCTGTATGACAGCAACACTTGTTGTACTTGATCATCGCGCATGCCACTCAGCACAATCAGGCCTGATTCGTGAACCGAACCTTTGATGGTGGTTGACTCCGCAATAAGTACCGGAGCTAAAATATTTGCAAATACGAGATCGGCACTCAAGTTAATGCTGTCGTTGAGCCACGTTGTGTTGACATTATTTAGTTCATTATTGACGTTCACGACTTCTCTAGCATTGTGCGCAATGTCAAAAACAAAACTCTCGCACTGAAGAATCTTGGTCACAGCAATGGCCAGTACTCCGGACCCACATCCGAAATCGAACACTCGAGAATCTCTCTTGCAATGTCTAAGACCCAGCTGAAGCGCCAGAACAGTTGTTGTGTGGTTCCCTAATCCGAACGTGTCAGCTGGTTCGATACGAATTATGTGTGTTGCGTCGGGCGAAGTGACCCATGCTGGGCACAGCACCACATCATTATTAATCCGGGTGGGAACAGCATGGATGCGCCACGTGTCGGCGACACTTCGATCAATATGTGCCACTGTGATGCGAACGCTAGGAAAAGTCTCTTGAACAAAGTCGCGAGAGACCGAGTGATCCTGACCCATGCTTGTACGTAAAGTGACGAAGTCACCTGATGCCTCGCGCTCTTCGACTGCAACAACTCCGAGGCTCCACAGCATGTCGGCAAGCAATTCGGATTCGGTAGTGGACACGAGAAAGTCGAGCATGGTCCACGAAGGGACATGAGGTATTTCAGTCAATGCGACGAAGTTGCTCTCTGAAGCGTTCGCCCTTGTGTAAGTACGCGAGAACAGCCATCTCGATGTCTGCCTTTCTCGCGCGACCCTCCTTGATGGTGGCAGGTGCGCCTACGGCCAGTGCATTCTCAGGAACAACGGTGTCATTCAGAACAACTGAGTTAGCAGCAACGATTGCACCAGTACCGATTTCAGCTCTGTGAAGAACGATTGCTCCAGAAGACACTTGCGCGAAGTTGTGAATGATGCACCCTTCAAGGTGTACGAGGTGTCCGACAACGCAGTCATCGCCCACCGTTGTATGGCTCATGGGGGTCGTATGCACAACAGTGCCATCCTGGATACTTGTTCGTTCGCCAATGACAATTGCTCCGTCATCGCCGCGTAGGACTGCACAGGCCCAGATGGAACTCTGAGCTCCAATCGTGACTGACCCGATGATGACTGCGTCCGGGTGTACATAGGCCGTTGGGTGAATTGAAGGGATTTGATCACCAAGTGCGTAGATGGGCATGTGCCACGGTAGCAACTAGATCCATCTCCTCTGATGGTCGTGGCGTTTTCCGAGATACCGTGGATGCCTATGTCACGTCGTATCGAGATCGAACTCACCAGCAAACGCCCAGATGGCACTTGGACATGGCGCGCCGCTGGCGCACGTGAGCCTCGTGGTGAAGTTGTCGACTCAGTCGTCCCTGCCGGATCAAGCGTCAGCGATGTCATGCGTGCCGATGTTGAGACCGATCTTGACGGAAGTCGCGTGTTGTCGATTACTCCTCCAAAAGCAAAGAACGTTCGTACGGGTCTTCTTGAAATTCTTCCGTCTACTCGCGCATTCGAACCAGTGACACAACAACTTGCAAAGAAGGGTTCGCGCGGAGGCGATGATCGTAAAGGTCCACGTCGTGAACGTAAAGACGGTGACAAGCCTCGTGGAGAGCGCAAAGACGGAGATCGACCTCGCGGAGATCGTAAAGAAGGCGCAGAAGGTCGGCCTGATCGTCCTCGTCGTCAATTCTTTGACGCGCCGCCTGAACTTCCGCAGCGTCCAAAGGCAAAACGAATTCGTCCGTTGCGCGTCAACGTTGATGCCGTACTTGCTGAATTGCCAGAAGCTCATCGCACAATCGCAGAGACAGTACTTAATGGTGGAGTCCCGGCAGTTCGCGCAGCAATTGAAGAGCAGAACCGTATTGCAGTAGCAGCAGGCAAAGAAAAAGTACCTGCAGAAGGTTTGCTACAAATCGCAGAGCAGTTGTTGCCACGTCTTCGTGTAGCCGAATGGCGCGATAAGGCACTATCTGCCGAATCCATTATTCATGACATCGATTTGCGCGACCTACGTTCTATTGTTGTCACGGCAGATCAATTGGTTGCCATTGATGAAGAGACTCGTGCCCTTGTTGCAAAGATGAAACAAGGCCTCGTTATTCGTCAAGAAACAGAGACAAAGAATTGGCTCGACGATGTTGCCGCTGCAACGGCAGTGGGTCGAGTCGTTCGTGCATTGCGTTTGTCTTCTCAACCTCCTAAGGCTGGCGTTCCGTTTCCTGCTCCCCTTGCAGCACAAATTGTCGCCGCAACTGTTGCAGGCCTCACT
>JBAXUC010000184.1:0-2482 GCA_037129855.1 Actinomycetota bacterium
AAGCGAATGTCCATGAGGAATTCCAATGCCGCACCAACCGCAGGGCCGGCGGGAACACCAAGTAATTCCATCACCTGCTGTCCGTCAATTTCCGGACGTAGTGATGCAAGTTCTTCACGCGCGGCAACTTCAGCGATACGCGCTTCCATTTCATCCATGCGTCGCGAAAGAATGTTTGCCTTCTTTTCGTTACGTGTTGTGCAGTCACACCGCACTAACACATTGAGTTCGCCAAGATATTCGCCGGCATCACGCACATATCTGCGCACAGCGCTGTCGGTCCACCCCATTTGATACGTGTGAAAACGCCCACTGATTGCTACTAATTCAGACACTGCTTCAATATCTGCGTTCGGGTACTTCATTGCCTTCATACGTTCACGAGTCATGCGTGCACCAACAACTTCATGGTGATGGAACGTGACGCCCTTGCCTTCTTTGAATCCGCGTGTGCGTGGTTTACCAATATCGTGATACAAAGCGGCAAGGCGCGTAATTCGAAAATCAAATTCGCGAGTGGGGTCAAGCTGCACGTTCTCAACAACCGCAAGGGTGTGCGTTAATACATCTTTATGCCTGTGAATGGGGTCTTGTTCCAAGCGCATCAGCTTCATCTCTGGAAGAAAATGATCAACAAGACCAGTATCAACTAAGAACCACAAACCAAATGTTGGTCGCTTTGTTGTCATTAGTCGGTCAAATTCAATACGAACTCGTTCAGCAGACACGATGGTGAGTCGATCCGCCATTGCAGTAACAGCAGCAGTAATTGATGGGTCTGGTGCAACTTCTAATTGCGAAATGAATCGTGCAGCGCGGAGCATGCGTAACGGGTCATCGTTAAACGACTCTTCTGCTGACAATGGCGTACGCAACACGCGGGCCATGAGGTCTGCAAGACCACCAAACGGATCAACAAGCACAGGAGTGTCTGTTGTCAGTTCCAATGCCATTGCATTAATGGTGAAATCACGACGAGATAAATCAGTTTCGATGTCAGTGGCAAACTGCACTTCGGGCTTACGTGAATCAGGCGAGTACGCCTCTGCACGATGAGTAGTGATTTCGTAGGTACGCTCACCAATTTTCAAACCAATAGTGCCGAACCGCTCGCCCTGAGTCCACAGAGCATCGGCAATTGGCTGCACAATTTTCTTTATCTGGTCGGGGGTGGCCGTCGTCGTAGCGTCGAAGTCAATCAGGCTGAGGTCGGTGCCAGCATCTGTGTCGCCAAGAAGCAGATCGCGCACGCTTCCACCGACCAGGAACAACCGGTGGCCCGCTTCACGAAAAAGGGCAGCAAGGGGCTCCATCTCCTGAAGAATGGGGGCAAAGCGCGGCGGAAACATGACAGATGAAGGCTAGGCACCCGAGTGCCCGAACAGGTGGTACCCGTTCTTTCTGGCAGTTTTCGGCATCGCGGGGATCAGTCGCACTACGGTCATGGGGTGAGTTTGGTCGAGCAGCGTTCCCGAGCAGGGGTCATTTGGTCAGGTGCCACCACCGCCCGCGCCCGCCCGTGGCCAGAGGTTCCGAGCAGAGCTGCCCTATTAATAAGTGGCTCACACAACCCAACCGTGCAGTTGCCTGATACCTCCATCTTGCAGACCTGGGTCGACACCTTGTCGCGCTGGGGTTACGACAGCGTTCGCACTTCCCCCCTTGCCCCCGTTGCAGCCACTGCTCTTTCTACGGTTGGGTTCCATACATCACAACGGCTGACTCTGTTGGAACGCCCTGACGTAGGTCCGGTCATCGTCGGTCGCCCATTGCGATCCGTTCGGCCGCGTTTTCCCATGTCTCGTATGCCCACACCGTCAATGGTCGAGGCCATTCTTCGCATTGATCGCGCAGCGTTTGGCGACGAGTGGATGATGGATCACGAGACATTTCGCGAAGCACTTCATGCCACGCGCCAGGCACGCATCTTTGTCTCGAGTGTTGATGGTCAACTTTCAGGTTTTGTCATTGCCGGAATCACAGACTCGTATGGGTTTATCCAGCGACTTGCGGTTCATCCCGATTTTCAACGCCGTGGAGAAGCCAGTTCATTGGTGCAGAATTCACTGTCATGGATTCATTCACGCGGATGTCGGTCAACAGTTGTGAACACTGAGGTCTCGAACGCCGCCGCTTTATCCATTTATGAACACAATGGATTTGTACCTCGTGAATACAACCTTTCGGTAATGGAACGGCAGTTATCGGTATGAGATTCATGCGGCTTCTGGCAGTGATCCTTATTGGGCTAGGCATTGCCTCGCCCGTGACCCAGGTTCATGCTGGCACCCACACAGCCACACTGGGCACCCCAGAACTAAAAATTGTGTCGCAGCCGTTCAATGTGTTCACCTCGGTGAATGCACAATTTGTACTGTCTCCGAACCTCGACACATTTGTTGCTGCAGACGATCGACTTGAATTTCTTCTGCACCGTCGCGTTGCTTCACGCGATTCTTTCCGTTCCATCGCTGACGGTGAC
>JBAXUC010000185.1:0-2475 GCA_037129855.1 Actinomycetota bacterium
TTTGCAGTGTGAACCCTTTGGATCTGATGATGCCCTAGCAACACTCTCGCTCAACGGGGCGGTGCTTGTTATTGACGGATACAAGTTTGAACGCGAGTTCTTTGAAATTCTTGAAAATCGAGCGACTAATTTTGCGGTGATTGATGACAATGTTGAGACAAAGGCACTTGCTCCATCGGTTGTGATTAATCAAAATCCGCATGCAACTCCTGAGATGTATGCACATCTATCGGGCAATCCAAAGCTTTTACTTGGACTTCAATATGCATTGCTTCGACGAGAAGTTCGCGAAGCTGCAAAGCAAACGAAATCTACGATCGCGGGGAAAGTATTTGTGGCGATGGGGGGAAGTGATTTCTTACAGTTGACTTCACCAATTGTTGATGGATTAAAAGATTTGGGCATTGAAATTTGTGTTGCCATTGGTCCAACTAATAGTCAGCGCCAACAAATAGAAGAAACAGTGAGGTCAATTCCTCGAGCGCGAGTGATTGCTCAGGTTGACTACATCACGGAACTTGCATCTTCGTCATTGGCGATCCTCGCTGCAGGCTCATCGTTGTGGGAAGCGGCGGCACTGGGCGTGCCATCAATTGGGCTCATCGTTGCCGACAATCAAATAGGAGCATCGGTTGGCGCAGAGCATTGTGGAATTTCTATTTCGCTAGATGTTCGCAATGGTCTGCACAACGAAAGCATCGTGTCAAATGTTGAGGATTTGCTGACAACAGCCAATGGCACTTTGGCAAAAATGACGACTGCGACAAGAAGTGAAGTTGACGAATTTGGGTCTATGCGAGTGCTTCAAGCGATAGGTCCAAACTCATGATTGTGCGGATTGAGCCGGTGACGCTGGCGGACAAAGCCAAGTTGCTTGAGTGGAGAAATTCCGTAGAGGTTTCGGAGTGGATGTATACCAATCACGTCATCTCGGAAGCAGAACACTCGGCGTGGTTTGAGCAAATGTTGAACAATGAAGCAATCAGGTATTGGAAAATTATTGTTGACTCCACACCTGTCGGTGCTGTTGTGTTGAGTGAGATTAATTTGGTTGACCAGACCTGCTCTTGGGCCATCTATCTAGGCAAATCTTCTGCGAGAGGTCTTGGCGTTGCTCAGGCCGCATGTTTGCTGAGTCTGAATTTCGCTTTCGACGCGCTGAATCTTCGCCTTGTGAGATGTGAGGCCATTGCTCGAAATACTCGCGCAATTAGCTTGTATGAGCAGGTTGGCTTTGTATCCAAACCCACTGATACAGAATTTGTGCAACGAGGTGAGTCCAATCTGGCAATCGTTAAACTTGAGTTATCGGATAGCGCATGGAAATCAGGCAAAGATTCATTGCATCAAATTCTGGACGAGAAGGGTGTGTCGTTAGATGAGCAGTAACGGCGTGTATGTGATTGCAGAGTTGTCTGCCAATCATGGCGGCAGCAAGGCGCGCGCGCTCGAAGTCGTGCATGCCGCTGCTGAAGCCGGTGCAGATGCAGTCAAATTTCAGCACTACACCGACCAGACAATCACAGTTCGCTCAAATCATCCCGACTTTCGGGTAAGTGGCGGCACGTTGTGGGACGGGCGCCAACTTGCGGATCTCTACGCAGAGGCGATGATGCCGTGGGAGTGGACACAGGATCTTGTTGCCGAAGCAAAAAAAGTTGGCATTGATTGGCTATCGAGCCCATTTGATAACTCGGCGGTTGATTTTCTTGAGACGTTAGACATTCCGACATACAAGATTGCATCTTTCGAGTTGATTGACTTGCCGCTCATTAGATATGTGGCATCTAAGGGCAAGCCGATGATCATGTCAACGGGCATGTCAACGCTGGACGAAATTGATCAAGCAGTACGTGCCGCGACAGAATCGGGTGCACCGAAAGTTTCGATACTGCGCTGCAACTCGACATATCCGGCATCGAGCACTGAGATGGACCTCGCTGCAATACCCGAAATGATTAAGCGTTGGGGAATTCCAGTCGGGTTGTCGGATCACACCATGAGTTCGGTCACCGCGATTGGCGCAGTTGCGCTTGGTGCAACCATCTTGGAAAAGCACATCACCATGCGCAGATCTGATGGCGGACCAGATGGCGCATTCTCACTAGAGCCACACGAGTTTGCTGCACTTGTGCGTGATGTGCGAGAGGCAAGTCTCTCTTTGGGCACAGCCCGCTTTGGCCCGTCGGCTTCAGAAGTAAATAGTTTGAAATTTCGCAGGTCGCTGCGAGCGGTTGCCGATATTAAAGCTGGCGAGAAGATCACACCGAGCAATGTGCGCTCAGTGCGTCCGGCTGGCGGGTTGATGCCAGATGATTTTGCATCGATTGAAGGCTCAATTGCCGCAAGAGACATTGCGATCGGTGACCCAATCACGCGCGATCTACTGAAGTAGTTAAAGAATTAGCTGCGCTCGTGCAGCACACATTGCATCAGCGCAACGTCTAGCCACCTGCCAAACTTGCGACCGATCTC
>JBAXUC010000186.1:0-2453 GCA_037129855.1 Actinomycetota bacterium
ATGTAGAGGTCATTGGGGTGGCTGGTCGGCACCGTCACCCGCCAACGGACGGGTTCGCTCCTCCGATTTCTGTTAACGCACTGCCCATTGGTGGACCCCTTCTCTTTGAATCCTGGTTGCGCCTGAGATGGCCAAAAGTTGAATCCGTGGTCGACAATGCAGACCTTGTGCATTCCACCACGATCATTCCGCCAGCAACATCGTTGCCGTTGGTTGTCACCATTCATGATTTAGCATTTTTGCGCCATCCTGATTTCTTCACTGCACGTGGCAACAAAGTATTTCGCCGCAGTCTTGACATCATTCGTGACAAGGCAGCGATGGTGCTGTGTTCCTCGCAAGCAACGCTTGATGATTGCAAGACGGCGGGAATAGATGCTGATCGGTTACGTCTAGTGCCTCTCGGAGTCTCGACTCAGCCCATCACAGATGCAGACCGTGCGCGAGTGCGCGCAACCTATGACTTGCCAGAACGTTTTGTTTTATTTGTCGGAACTCTTGAACCACGAAAGAACTTGGCACGATTGATTGCGGCTCTTGATTCCATGCGGGGTGCGCCACCATTGGTCGTTGTTGGAATGGCTGGTTGGGGAGACCACACGCCATCCACCGCATACGACGTTCGGTTTACTGGTTTTGTTCCAGCACACAATTTGCCTGCTCTGTATGAGGCGTGCACAGTTTTTGCATTCCCATCAATCTTGGAAGGGTACGGATTGCCAGTCATTGAAGCCATGGCTCATGGAGCAGCGGTTGTGACGTCTCGAGGAACATCCACAGAAGAAGTGGCAGGTGGGGCTGCAGTGCTTGTTGATCCGCTCAGTGTCGAATCGATTGCATCGGGAATTTCTGAAGCATTGGCAAATGTAGATCGACTTCGCTCGAGCGGTATCGCGCGTGCTGCACAAGTGCCGTGGTCTGTAACGGCCGAAGCGACCATGAGTGCTTATAGAGAAGTTCTTGGTGTTAGTTCATGATTACGCGATATGCCGCCATGAATTTATTGTGGTGTGTGCCTGGTGTTGGTGGGAGCGAGGAATACTTGTTGCGTCAACTAGATGGTCTTGCATTAATTACGCACAACTATCAAGTGGATGTATTTGCACCACGAGGATTTTGTGAGAGGCACCCACGCATTGCAGCAGCCTTCACTGTGTATGAGGCGCCCAGTTCATGTACGCGTCGAGCAGAGCGTATTTTTCTGGAACACACATGGCTTGCATGGCGCACCCGCGAGTACCAAGTTGTTCACCACGGTGGTGGTTCGATTCCTCGCTTCGGGAACAAACACACATTGGTTACTGTTCATGACGTGCAATGGATTGATTATCCGCATTATGTAGCGCCAGTGAAATTGAAATATCTCAACAAGATGGTTCCGTCGTCATTGCAGCGCGCGGTTCGTATTGCTGTGCCGTCCCGTTTTGTTGCTGGAACCTTGGTACGCGCATTCGGCATTGCACCAAAGAAAATAAGTGTGGTTCGCCACGGTTTAGAAAGCGCCTTTGATGGTGAAACAACCAGCAGTGATGCATTGCGTCGACAGTTTGATCTTGGTAGCGGTCCTGTTCTTGTGTATCCCGCGATTACTCATCCACATAAAAATCACGCCTTCTTGATGCACCTAATGGCAGGTGGTCAAGGGCGTTGGGGAGATCCGGCACTACGTCTTATCTGTATGGGTTCACAAGGTTCTGCACATGATGAAGTGCTGCAACTGATTGACACGCTGGGTCTTGGCGATCGTGTTGTGATGACGGGTCGAGTGTCAAACGCTGATCGCAACGGATTATTAGCAATGGCAGAAGCGATGGTGTTTCCTAGTGAATACGAAGGGTTCGGTGCACCAGTAATTGAAGCGATGCGTTATGGCACTCCGGTTGTGTGTAGTGACAGGGGCAGCTTGCCAGAAGTGGTGGGAGACGCGGGGCTTGTGTGCCCGCTAGAGAATGATGCATGGGTGCGCGCATTGGAAGCGGTGAACATTCGTCGGGAAGAACTAGTGGCTGCAGGAAAAGATCGTGCCAGGGCTTTTACATCTGAGATTTCTGCTACTGAACTAGTAGAGCAATATGACTTAGTGCTTGCAGCAGCGCGAGGCATCAGGTGAGTCGCCCAATTATTGTTCTGTGCCCACACTTTGCGCCAGATACCGCACCAACGGGCGATGTGATTACTCGTATCGTGCAGGAGTTCGTGGCCAAAGGCCAAAGAGTGCATGTAGTGACATCCTTGCCGTGGTACCGAACCCATGCAATTGAAGATGGTTGGAATGGTCGATTGGTTCGCCGTGAAAAAACTGCATGGGGCTCCATTATTCGCGTTCACCCATTTCCCGGCAAGAGCAAATCCAATCTGCTGCGACGCGCAATTGGGTTTGGTGCGTTCAGTGCAATCGCTGGTGTGTGCACTGTTTTTGTCGGCGGTATTCATCGCCGTCCTGCTGCAGTGAT